>NZ_JBANDI010000005.1:0-168097 GCF_039123485.1 Flavobacterium sp. PL12 | reverse complement strand
TTGAATAATCTTTTTGGGTTCGCTTTAAATAGCGACTTACTTCTAGGTTTTCCATAAGGATACTTTTTTGTGTATCGCTATTTCAGGACGGGACAGTTATATATTATTAAGTCCTGTTTGCTTCGGTAAACAGGATTTTTTTTGCCATCTCGGTAAATAAGTAAAAAAGTTTCAATCATAATATAAAGTTATCGTAAAAAAGGAGTTATCTCTTTTGTAACGAATATCTTTGTATGCTACTCGAATTAAATATTTCGTGTTCACAAATATTTTAAGCAATGAAACTACATATTCAAAATAATTTCACTTCCCAACTGCCTGCTGATGCATTAGAAACTAATGTTCCTCGACAAGTTTATCAGGCATGTTTTTCGTTTGTTAATCCTATAAAACCTTCAAAGCCCTCACTAGTTCACGCTTCAACTGAAGTAGCTGAAGAAATAGGTCTTTCAAAAGAAGATTTACTATCTGATGATTTTCTAAATGTCTTTTCAGGCAATACAATTTATGCAGGTACTAAATCCTTTGCTATGTGCTACGCTGGACATCAGTTTGGAAATTGGGCTGGGCAATTAGGAGATGGTCGTGCCATAAATCTAACTGAAGTAATTAATGGAGATAAATCGTTCACGTTGCAGCTAAAGGGAGCAGGTCCAACGCCCTATTCAAGAACAGCAGATGGTTTTGCTGTCTTGCGATCCTCCATTAGAGAATATTTATGTGCAGAGGCGATGTTTCACTTAGGTGTTCCTACAACGCGTTCCCTATCACTAATGCTTTCTGGTGATCAAGTTTTGCGTGATGTGTTATATAATGGAAATCCAGCTTATGAGAAAGGAGCTATCGTTAGTAGAGTAGCGCCTACATTTATACGTTTTGGTAGTTTTGAGATTTTTGCTTCTCGAAAAGATGTAGTGAATCTTAAATTATTAACTGATTTCACAATCAAAAACCATTTTCCCAATATTAAAGAAGATGGTGTTCCTAAATATTTAAGATTTTTTGAAGAGGTTACTCAAGCTACTTTAAAAATGATTGTAGAGTGGCAACGTGTTGGCTTCGTTCATGGAGTTATGAATACTGATAACATGTCAATTCATGGTATAACTATCGATTATGGACCTTACGGGTGGTTAGAAGATTATGATTCTGGCTGGACGCCAAATACGACGGACAACCAACATAAAAGATACCGTTTTGGAAACCAACCTGAAATTGCGCTTTGGAATTTATACCAATTGGCAAATGCTCTTTATCCCTTGATTGATGATGCTAAGGCATTAGAAGCTATTTTAGAAGCATACACTTCTAATTATGAAAAGGAATATTTGAGTATGATGCAAGATAAATTAGGTTTACAAAACAAACTAGATGATGATTTGTTTCTAGTAAATCGATTGACTGAATTGCTTGAAAAAGCGGAGACAGACATGACTATTTTCTTTAGAAATTTAAGTAACATTGCAAAGCAAGATTCAGCAGTATTCGCTTTTGATAAAATCAAAGATGCTTTTTATAATGAAAAGGATTTAAATGAAGTGACATTGAAAGAGTGGCATGATTGGTTTGAAATTTATAGTTTCAGAATTAACGAACAAAACTCAACTGATCTTGAACGTCAAGAAAAAATGAATCTTGTAAATCCTAAATATGTATTGCGAAACTATATCTCGCAGTTATGCATTGACGATGCAGAGAAAGGTGATTATTCTTTGTTAAATGAATTATTCGAAATACTTAAAAATCCGTATGATGAGCAACCTGATTTTCAAAAGTGGTTTGCCAAAAGGCCTGACTGGGCACGCAACAAGGTGGGATCATCAATGTTAAGTTGCAGTTCTTAACGTCTATTTTATTTGATACCAATCGACTCGTGGCCTTTCAATATAATTTTGTTTTTGTTGTCTAAGTTTTCTTTGGTTCTACCCAAAATATTAATGATTTCATGTTTAGTGCTAGTTTCTCTTAATTTATAAAAATCTTGCGAATTTATAACTTCAACCTTTAAAATGTAATTGCGATCTAGTAGGACGGAATTTAGATTATCTTTTATTATTTCCCCATTAATCATAAAGACAACATCACTTTTTTTAATAGTTGTAAATTCAGATTTGATTTGTTCTAAATTTAAAAAATCAAATTTATGTGGATTTTTAGAAGTGATGCTAACTACGCCTGAAAAATGTTTATCATTAATTATCGTGTCATTCTTTTTGATATTTACGGATTCTATTTCGTCAGAGACGAGATGCTTTAATGTTATTTGTGATACTAAATTTGAATCAAGTAAATAAGCCGCTTCGTTGCTTTTAATATCTTGTGCATAAAATAATGATGTTGTAAACAAAAGATGGATCGTTAAGAATATTTTCATCTCTGAAGTATTTTCATTTTAGGTAAATATAACAAAAAAAATCCCGCTCGTTAGGAGCAGGATTTTGATATTCAATTATTTTCCGATTTCTTGAATCATATCTGATTCATATATTTTAAAACCTACATTACTTCTCTGTGCAATTGTAAAAAGTGCTTTTGCGACGGTTTTACCCTCAATAGGTTTGTATTTTTTTAAATTTCCAAAAAATACAAATGAAAGTACTTTCATGAAAAAACCACCTACTTTTTCTGCTAATCGAAATTCAGTTCGATCACCAAGTAGCAGCGATGGTTGCAAAACAGCTACGGTTTCGAAATCAGTTGCTTTGAGATATTCTTGAATTTCACCTTTCGTTTTTAGATAAAAATTAGAAGAACTTGCATTTGCACTTAAAGATGAAATTATTAAAAACTGAGTAACATTATTTTGCAATGCAAATGAAGCAAACTGTTTTGGATACTCAAAATCTACTTTTCGAAACTCTTTTTGACTTCCTGCTTTTTTGATGGTTGTGCCAATGGTGCAAAAGAAATCATCGCCAACTATTAATTGAGAATAGGTTTCAGGTTGATCAAAATCAATAATGTGCTGTACTAATTTCGAATTCTTAATTCCTAAATCTCTTTTAGTAAAAGCAATTACTTTACTATACTCATTACGTTCTAAAAGTATATTTAGGAGGTGTGAACCTATTAAACCTGTACTTCCTATAACTAATGCCGTCTTCAAACTTATGATTTTTTATTTTTACCAAAGTTGAATTTAACTTTCTCAACGACTTGAGGCTTAGAATTTCCCTTAGGATATTCCTTTTTTTTCGTACTTTTTGTCGCTGGTCGCGATTTAGAAGGTGCTTCATCACCTCTTGACTTTTCTTCGTCGCGTGGTTTTGCTTTAAATTCAGGTCTCTCTTTCGATCCTTCTTTCGAAGGGATTTGAGCTTTATGTTTTGCTAAAACATCATTTGGATTTTTCGGATTTTCTTTCGTTCCACGTAAATGAATTACTAAAGCATTTAGGAAATTGCGCAACACTTGGTCACCGCATTCCATATAATTTTCATGTTTCTCATCTCGGAAAAAAGCACCTAATTCTGATTTAGTGATTCTAAAATCTACCAGTTCTAATATTTCAATTATTTGATCGTCACGCAACATTAAAGCAACGCGAAGTTTTTTAAAGATATCGTTGTTAGTCATCATTTTTATTTTTTACAAATGTACGTTTAAAATGTAATTACACCACTTTATTTGAATCACAATTGGTGTGCGTTTAAAACGCTAATAATAGCATCTAGGTCCGCCTCTCTGTGGTTAGCTGTGATTACAATTCTGTTTAAATCGGAAATACCAGTTGCGTATTTAAAATTAGTTGTGATTATTTTATGACGTAATAATAGTTCTTTTAATCCTTCTATTTCAGGATAGAGTAGGGGATAATTTTTATCAAAGTCAACAGCTTTATTTTTCACTAAATGAGATTGAATGTAATCTAGATTTGCTTTCATTTTTTTGTGCTGATCTACATAAATATTTTCAGCGTCAGCTACTGTTTGTGCAAAAGCTGCATTCATTCCTGCACTAGAAATAAATGTACTTAAATTTTTAATATTATTTATAAATGCAGCATCACTTGCAATTACACCTCCAGTTAATCCCCATGCTTTTCCTAAGGATGCAATCATTATTTTTCTCTTACATTTTGGCAGTAGAGTTGTAGCATATATTCCGCAACCGTTTGTGCCTAAAATTCCCAAGGAGTTTGACTCATCTATAACTAAAGTAATTTCTTTATTTGATGGAATAGAATTAAGAATTGTAAAGTCAGTGGCAGTAGTACAAAAAGAAGGCACCGAATCTGCTAAAATCGTGATGCGTTCAATTTTTCCATCAAGTAATCGTGGATTTATTTCGAGTCCAACAAAGAATGGAAGGCTAAACGAATGCTTTAAAGCAGTGTGGGTGTTTGGAAAGTGAAAAAAACAATCCGTTTGCTCTTCTAAAGCCTCCACAACTAACTTTCCTGCAAGCATTCCTGACGAAACTGTTACTGCTGATTCTGAATGAATAAAATTCGCTAAAAATTTTTCGGCATTATCATAAGCTGATAATTTAATATTTGCATTTCTGGAACTGCCGTAAGCTGTACCCCATTTTAAAATATTCTTTATAAGCAGCTGCTGAAATTCATGATTTGTAGGTAAACCTAAGTAGGCTGTTCCTCCAAAATAGAGGTATTCTTCACCATTAATTTCTATTGTTCGATCGGGAAATTGGTCGACTTTCATTCTTCAATTAAATTAGTGTCACACCTGTTCCATTGAGTTCAGAATACGTAATTTTTCCAAAATCTATTGTTACTCCTGTGGCAATGTCTTTCGCAAGTAGTAAAGCTCCATCCATATCAACGTAATCTAATTGGGGTAACAGTTGCGCAATTGCTGATATTCCTACTGTAGATTCTGTCATGCAACCTACCATTGTTTTAAGACCTAATTTCTTAGCTTCTTGAATCATTCGTCTTCCGGGCGTAAGTCCACCACATTTTACCAATTTGACATTTACACCGTGAAAGTGATTGTGACATTTTGCTACATCTTCTTCAATAATGCAGCTCTCATCTGCAATTATTGGTAAAACTGAATGTTTAAAAACTTCTTTATGTCCATCCCAATTATCTGCTTTTAAAGGTTGTTCTAGGAACTCAACTCCTAATTTTTTTAAAGCTACAGCATTATTAATAGTCTCTTCAACACCCCAACCACAATTAGCATCTATTCTAAAAATTGCATTGGTACGCTTTCTTAGTTCCGTGACAATTGCAATATCTTCTTTTGTCCCTAATTTAATTTTATAAATAGGCCATGGAAGTTCTTCCATTTTTTCAACCATTTTTTCAATTGAAGCAATTCCAATAGTGTAATCTGTCAATGGATTTGTTTCAGTTGTATAATTCCATAGTTCATACAATTTTTTTCCTTTTTGACGAGCATATAAATCGTTATAAGCCATATCTAGTGCGCAGAGCGCAAACATATCATGTTTTAAATGTGGATGAATTTTTGACCAAAAGTCTTTTGGTGTTTCATTTATTGTACTTTCTATTGTAGTGCGAATTTTTTCTAAATCCTGCATCATTACTGGTACAGTAGTTTTATAATATGGGTTTGAAGTGGCTTCACCAAAACCTGAAAACCCGTCTTCTTGAAGTTCGACAATCAAAGAGGGCTGGAAGTCAATTGATTCTCTTGAAATTGTAAACGTATGTTTTAATTTGAGGTTGTATTCTCTAAGGATTAGTTTCATTTGATTCTAAATTTAGAGATTAAAATTAATGATTTATTGTTAATAAAGTGTTTAATTGTGTTCTTTTTGTTAAGAATTTAAATTATTAGTAGGCGGTACTTAACTTTCAGAATTAGGATTTCAATTCTAACGTTTTCTATTATGATATTAAAATGATATTTTAGCTAAAAATACAATGCAATGAATTCATTCGAAGAAAAAAGAAGTTTACTTTTAGAAATGATAGCCTTTTCTACCGTTGATGGACATTTACACAAAAGGGAATTTGAATTTCTTGAAATTGTGGCAAAGGAACTTAATTTTGATAGCGAAATTTTTAAAGATTTCTTTCATCAGGAATTACCTTCACTACCTATTAAATCAGAATTTCAGAGAATACAACAGTTTTACCGTCTTGCTTTACTAATGTATTGCGACGGAGTTCTGCATAAGAACGAAGCTATTGCAATCCAACAAATTGCGCTTGAAATGGGTCTTAGTCCACTAGCGACAAAACGTGTTTTGAAATTGATGTACGAGTCTCCTAATGCTATTATAGATCCGAAGATTTTATTAAGTATATTTCAGGAACAGCACAATTAACTTAATTGGCCTTGTAATTTTTTAATGTCATCGCGTAGTTTTGCAGCTTGTAAAAAGTCTAATTCTTTTGCAGCTTTCTCCATTGATTTCCGTTTTTCTCTAATTAGCTTTTCGAGTTCAGGTCTTGGCATATAAGCCGTATCCGGTTCTGCAGCGCTGTCTAGCGTTAAACCTAATTCATAATCAACTAATGGATTTTTAGTAAAAGCACTTTCTATTTTCTTATTAAGCGCCATCGGAACTAAATTATGTTCCGTATTGTAGTTAATTTGTTTTGTTCTCCTGTAGTCGGTTTCATCAATCGTTTTTTGCATGCTTTTAGTAATTTTATCTGCATACATGATTGCTTTTCCGTTTAAATTTCTCGCTGCACGACCAATTGTTTGCGTAAGCGATCGATGGCTTCGTAAAAACCCTTCTTTATCTGCATCTAAAATTGCAACAAGTGAAACCTCGGGTAAATCCAGCCCTTCACGAAGTAAATTGACTCCAATCAACACATCAAAAATTCCTTTTCGTAAATCTTGCATAATTTCTATTCTCTCTAGTGTATCCACTTCAGAGTGAATGTAGCGGCAGCGAATGTTAACTTTCGTCAAATATTTAGCCAACTCTTCTGCCATTCTTTTTGTCAAAGTGGTTACTAAAACGCGCTCGTCTATTTCAGCTCGAACTTGTATTTCTTCAATTAAGTCGTCAATTTGATTTAAGCTTGGGCGAATTTCGATGATTGGATCTAATAATCCCGTTGGACGAATTACTTGTTCCACAACAACACCTTCCGTTTTTTCTAATTCATAATCAGCAGGAGTTGCTGAAACATAAATCACTTGATTTTGCATTGCTTCAAATTCTTCAAACTTCAACGGACGGTTGTCCATCGCTGCAGGAAGTCGGAAGCCATATTCAACTAAATTTTCTTTTCTGCTTCTATCTCCACCATACATTGCGCTCACTTGTGAAAGTGTAACGTGGCTTTCATCGACTACCATTAAATAGTCTTTAGGAAAATAATCTAGCAAACAGAAAGGTCTAGTTCCGGGTAAACGGCCGTCTAGATAACGAGAATAGTTCTCAATCCCTGAACAGTAACCTAATTCCCGAATCATTTCTAAATCAAAATTAGTCCGCTCCTCTAGTCTCTTTGCTTCTAAATGTTTTCCTATTTCTTTAAAATAATCCACTTGTTTCACTAAATCTTGCTGAATTTCCCAAATAGCGCCTTGCAGTACATCTGGTGATGTCACAAACATATTAGCGGGATAAATCGTTAATCTTTCAAATTTCTCAAACACTTTAGAATCTTTCGTATCAAAACTTTCTATTTCTTCTATTTCATCTCCAAAAAAGTGAATGCGATATGCTTCATCAGCATAACTTGGATACACATCTACCGTGTCCCCTTTTATTCTAAAACTTCCCGGATTAAAGTCGGCTTCTGTTCTCGAATATAAACTTTGAACTAATTGATGTAGTAATTTTGTTCTAGAAATTATTTGCCCTTTTTCAATAGGAATTAAATTTTTCTGAAATTCTATAGGATTCCCAATACCGTATAAACATGACACAGAAGCCACCACTAAAATATCTCTCCGTCCAGAAAGCAAGGAAGCCGTAGTAGACATTCTCATTTTTTCTAGTTCTTCATTAATAGATAAATCCTTTTCAATAAAAACTCCTGTTACAGGCATGAAGGCTTCTGGTTGATAATAATCGTAGTAGGACACAAAATATTCTACTGCATTATTAGGGAAGAACTGCTTGAATTCTGAATACAATTGTGCAGCCAAAGTTTTGTTGTGTGCTAAAACTAAAGTTGGTCGTTGTACTTCTTGAATAACGTTAGCAACCGTAAAGGTTTTTCCAGAACCGGTAACGCCTAAGAGGGTCTGAAATTTATCACCATCAATAATTCCTTGAGCTAATTTTTCAATTGCTTGCGGTTGGTCGCCTTTTGGCTGATAATCGGATACTACTTGGAAATTCATTTAATTAAGGGGCAAAGATTTAGAGATGCAAAGGTACAAAGTTTGAATTATTTTTATACTTAAGTTTAAGCCAAAAAAAAACCATCATGCTATGCATGATGGTTTTAATAATCTATAAAATTAGTTTAGAAACTAAAGCTTAATCTAGCAAAAAGGAATCTTCCGTTCATACCAAATTGTGAAGTGTTTCTTGAATATACAAACTGATTTGCATTCGATAAATCAATTGCAGATGGAGCAGCAGTATAGTCAACAGCTCCACCAACTAATCTTGGCTTAATAGCATTTTGTGGTCCAAGATTTTCATCTGGGTAAATATCAAAAAGGTTATTAGCTCCAATAACAATTTTAGCAGCTTCAGTAAGTTTAAAACCTACAGATAAATCAGTAATTATTTTCGCTCCCCATATTGGATGTTCTACTTCAACTACTTGACCGTTTACAAGTGCTCCTTCAACTCTTCCATCTCCGTTAGCATCAGCTGTATTTGGATCTGTTACTTTTCCAAAATAAACGTTTCTTAAAAAGAAATCGAATTTTTTGTACGAAAGTGAGTTAGACAAATTAGCTTTAACTCTTGGAATTGCCTCTTGCAAATACACTCTACTAGCTTCAGAGTAATATCTGTTTACTTGACCATTCGCAACTAATGTTGGAGAACCTTTGATAGCTCCAACTCTATATGTTTCTGAAAAAGTACCTGATAAATCTGATTTTAAAGAAATATTATTTCCAAAACTTGTTTTATGACTAATCACGATATCAATTCCTTTTGACTCTGTATTAATTGCATTTGCAAAAAATGTAGCAGCGGTTGCTCCAGCAGCATCAAACTGAAGTTGAAGATCTCTTTGCGGTGTTCCTGCAGCAAATGTTCCTGCTGGACGAGCAAATTGATCAGTTAAAACAACTCTGTCATCAATTTGTACAACATAAGCATCAGCTGTTAAAGTAAGATTTGCTGTTGGAATTTTAGCGGTAAAACCAATGCTAGCACTTTTAGATTCTTCTTGCTTCAATTTAGGAATTCCTAATGCTTGTGCAGGTTGAGAGTCGTTACTAAAAGTTCCTACTTCAAACGGTACACCACCTACAAATTGCGTAGCTGTCGAGTTAAAATAGATTTGGTGTAACGATGGTGCTCTAAATCCAGTTGAAACAGCTCCACGTAAATTAACGTTTTCAGTCAACTTGTAACGAGTTGCTACTTTGAAATTTGTTGTGTTTCCAAAATCAGAATAGTTTTCAAAACGTAGTGCTCCATTAACTAACCATTTTTCGGTAACGTCATACTCTAAGTCTATATATATTGCAAAACTATTACGGCCTTTATCAATAGCATTTGAAGGTCTAAATCCTGGAAAAACTTGCGCTCCTCCTGGTCTCGCTGCATTGAAAAAATCAGTAACCTTAATGTTGTTAGGAGTTGTACCTGTCACTATTCCGCCATTGATGTCATATAAATTATACGAATCTGGCACGCCTTCATTAATCTTAAAATTTTCGTTGCGATACTCTGCTCCAAAAGCAATATTTAGCTTATCAATCTTTCTGTTAATATCAAAATTTAATGTATTTTGGGCGAAAGCCAATCCACCTGCGTCAAATACCGTTGGAGAACTTTCTCTCATCGAAGAATTGACTGTGTTTTCAATTGAATAATCTAGAGCATTTCTACCGTAAGTGTTACTCAAATCAAAATTCCAGTTTTCAAATAGCATTCCTCTAAGACCTGCGGCAATTGATACATCGTTAATTTCAGTATGGATTTCTGGTAAAAAACCGTTTGGATACAATCCAGAATAACCCCTAGATTGATTCGGTCTTCTATAAAATCCTGCAGCTTCACCGTCTCTATAACTCGTTCCACCAAAAGCGTATGCTTCTAATTTATCGTTAATAGGGTAGGCAGCATTTAAAAAGAATTGAGCGCTTTTCACCGCTGATTGTCCCACTTTCATGTTAAAATCTTTTCTTTCTAAATTTCTATACGCTAATTCTCCAGCTGTTGCATCAAAGTTTAACGCTGTTTGCATTTGCGCGATAGTCGTAGCGCCAAGAATCGCCGTTTGTTGTCCTGGTGTAAAGTAGCCTACTGCCGGAGCATAGGTTTTAATTGCAGAAAGAATTTGTAATGTATTTGGAGTGTTAGTAATGTTTCCAAAAAGTGCGTTAATATTTGTTCCTGCAGCTGCTGCTCTATCTTCTACTGCGTTGTAAGCGTTAAATAATGTACCAGTTACATCTTTTGCTCTACTTGTTGCATCTCTCAATTGAAAGCTTGCAGTAGCATTAATGAAACTTTTTTCTTTTCCAAGACCAGTTCCGTAGTTTAAGTCTAATTGGTAATTTCCTCCATCAACTCCACCTGAATGATCGTTAGCATTTTTCGAAAAATTTCCTCCTCCAAAAAGATTAACGTCTAACTTGTTTGTGTTTTTCTTTACATTAATATTGATAACACCTGCAATAGCATCAGAACCATATTGTGCAGAAGCACCATCTCTTAATACTTCGATTTTATCAATAGCAAAAGCTGGAATAGCATTTAAATCTGTACCAACAGATCCTCTACCTGGAGATCCATTAATATTTACAAGTGCAGAAGTATGTCTTCTTTTACCGTTAACTAATACTAATACTTGATCTGGACCTAATCCTCTTAATTGAGCAGGATCGATGTGGTCTGTTCCATCAGCTACCGTTGTAGTATTAGATGTAAACGACGGTGCAACCATGTTTAAGATCTGGTTTAAGTTAACTTGTGGACCTTGTGATGCAATTTCTTTCATAGAAATTACGTCAATAGGAACTGCAGATTCTGTTACTGTTCGAGTAGGATTACGCGAACCTATTACAACGACATCTTGAAGTGATTCGCCAGCGCCCATTAAGGTTACGTTTAAAGTAGATCCAGTAACTGTTACTGATTTAGT
Organism: Flavobacterium sp. PL12; assembly: GCF_039123485.1. Lineage (NCBI taxonomy): Bacteria > Pseudomonadati > Bacteroidota > Flavobacteriia > Flavobacteriales > Flavobacteriaceae > Flavobacterium > Flavobacterium sp. PL12. The sequence goes on along the minus strand of NZ_JBANDI010000005.1, from coordinate 156,909 downwards.
CTCTAATCCCACGTATGAAAATTGTATAACATCTCCTGTTTTTGCAGTAATTGTATACTTTCCATCACTATCTGAAGTGGTGCCTTTTTTGGTTCCTTTCACAACTATTGTTGTTCCGGGCAAGGTTGATTTGGACTCATCGGTAACAACTCCCGAAATTTTAATTTCCTGAGCGGTCAATCCCACTGAGAAAATTAAGGTTAGAATAAATAAAAGTTTTTTCATTGTTAGTTATTTAAGGTTTTGAGTGCTAAAATACTACTTAAATAACGTTAAATTATCCTTTTATTAGCAGAACATTTGTTAAATATTAAATTATTCCTTTTCTGTCGGCGTTTTCACATAATCGCAATTAATCGTTTTTTAATCAATAATATGATAATTACATTATTCATTATTAGTGAAAAAATGACTGCAAAAGGAATATTGGGAGTTTTCTAAACGAATTTCCATTGTTTTTGTTGATTGGCGCTCATGAATGTCCAAGCGACAATTCTACTAGTTTTTTGGCCTTGAGCCATGTCGATAGTTTTAATTTCTGCAGCACTAATTTTATTAAGTGTTTTATAAATACTAGAAAGATTATCTTTTTTAGAAACTAAAGTCGTGAACCATAAACATTGCAAAGGATATTTAGCACTTTCATAGGCCATTTGAGTTATAAAGGCTAGCTCACCACCATCGCACCAAAGTTCAGAATTGTGCCCACCAAAATTTAGAATTGGTTTTGTGCTCTTTTCTGCAGCATCTTTAGATTGTAAATTATTTACTTTGCGTAATGAACTTTTTGTAGCTTCCTCTTGAGAAGAATGAAATGGTGGATTACATATTGTAAATGCAAAGCGATCTTCTGGAGTAATTATATTTTTGAATATAAAACGCGCTTCTGTTTGGAGTTGGAGACTTATCGTGTCCATTAGTTTTGGGTTTGATGCTATGATTTTTTTACAATTCTGTATTGCATTTTCATCAATATCAGTTCCTACAAAACTCCAGCCATACGCTGAATTTCCAATAATGGGATAAATACAGTTTGCGCCAACACCAACATCTAGTCCTTGTACGATATCGCCTTCAGGAATTATTCCATTGTTAGAAGTTGCTAGTAAGTCAGCGATGTAATGAATATAATCAGCTCTTCCTGGAATTGGTGGACATAGATAATTTTTAGGAATATCCCAATCTTGAATATCATAATGATCGATTAGTAAAGCTTTGTTAAGCGCTTTTACAGCGTCAGGATTACTAAAGTCAATCGTTTCTATTTCATGCTCGTTGATGGAAACAAATTCTTTTAATTCTGGAGATTTTTGGACTAATTGTTCGAAATTATATCCAAATCTATCTTGATTTCTTGGATGCAAATTTGTCTTTTCGGTATTTATTTTCGCTTTCATTTTCTGTATTTCGATGTAAAGATAGGTATTCTCTTTTTATCAAAATACAAGAATTCACTAATTGAGTACGAGCATTAATCGATACACTCCATCATCAACAAATCGCCTTTATCATGTCTGATTTTCACAATACCATCTTCAAGAACACGGTTGCTACTTCCCGTTCTATATCCTATTTTCAAGCTATCATCTTGTAAAGGATAAAACAAATTATCAGAATGAATTCCAGTTACGTCACCTATTGGTATTAATGATATGGGAGTATTTGCTGTATACCATTTTTCAAATTTTTTAGGCAATAAAAAAACTTTTGAATGGTCGTCTAAAATGACAATTTTTAATGTGTCTCTGTATCTCGCAATATTAGTGATATTAGTAATGGTATGATCTGTTCTTTTCCCTGTTGCCCAAACAACGTTTACAGCTGGAATTTTTCTACCAATTAAATAATCAAATGCTTTTTCTAAATCAGTTTTATCTTGATCTGGAGTATGAATTATTTCGATAGGAAATTGAGAAGTTTTATATTGGTGAGGATCGAAACCTCTATCAAAATCACCTAACAATACATCCACTTTAATACCTAGTTCCATTACTCTTTCCATTGCTGAATCCAAGACGATAACTAGAGGCGACCATTCTAATAATTGTCCTAAAAGTTCAGGATCGCAGGATGCACCATTTGCGATAATTAAAGCGGGCTCTTGGTCGTCGCGTACAATATGATGTGAAGACATGCAGGTTTTAGATTTTAAGTTGTAATTTGATGTTGTAAAGTTACTTAAAAATATCTCAATTCCTGAACGTTTTCGCGTTGTAGCCCAGATTGAAATGGAAAGCTTCTCGCAGTGAAAAATTATTTTTCTTGTTGTTTCAAAGCAACTGTAAGGAGCTCTTGAGACAGCAATAGAAAAGTTTTTTTCAATAGAGAACTTGTAGTGTAAAGCTGGAATTAGCTCCTGAAAAAGCAACTATTATTCCACGATATAATTTTTAGTATCTACTTCGCTTAACGAAAAATAGCCTAAGGGATATTCTAAAGCGTTTGTAGTATTAATTATGTTTCCTCGCACCGTAGCTGGAGGTGATTGAAAAGGGCTACCGCCGCTATTGCTGGAGATTGTTACTAGAATATTCATGTAATTAAAATACGACTTTGAAATTCCGTAATGTGTAACTTCGATCTTATCTCCTTTTTTAAGCTCGTCATTTTGTGAAATACTGAAGAATTTATTGCCATTGAAAAATTCATCATAGTCTACATAAAAATTGGACTTAACCTGATTAGAGTAAGCATATTTATAGAGATAATAATTTGTTTCGTTAGCGGGATCAAGATAAAAAGTTTTGATTTCTACTTGATCACCGGTAAAACCTCCCTTGTCGTTTTGAATTACTTCTGTTATTGATGCGACGGTTTTTAAAGTTTCGGTAGCTGTGTATGTGTTACCGCCACTAATCACAGTTAAGGTATATGTCTCGTTTGCAACGGGAATAAAATTATTACAAAGATATTCTCCCTTAACAGACGACTCTACAAAGTTAAAAGTTATGTTGCTACTGTTTTTTATGTAAACTGTTGCTAGTGATACTTTTGGAATGTCTTTGTTGTAAAAGTCTGCTGTGGTTGACAAAGTAATTTTTTGTTGCTTTCCAGTAGTTCCTTTTTTCCAATTTATAGCTGCCGTAATGACTAACTTTGGTGGAGTGTTATTCAGGTCGACTGCTATTACATCTTCGCAGCTTGTCGCTAAAATGCTTATAAATATTACTAAAAGTAGTATGATTTTTTTCATGATAATTAAAATTTGAAATTATAACTAACGGCTGGAACGATACCGAAAATAGAGGTCTTAACAGCTTCATTATTTCCAGAGTCTACATTTTGTCTAAAATTTATAGAAGCAGCATTTTTGCGGTTGTATAAATTATAAATGCTGAAAACCCATTCTCCTTTCCAGTTTCTATCTTTGTTTTTTTCTGGTGTCAAAGTTGCCGAAATATCTAAATGATGATACGTGGGAAGTCTGTTTTCATTCCTTAAACCATAGCTAGGAACAACAATACCTAAATATTCATAACGACCGTTAGGAAATGTTGCAGGTTGCCCTGTTTGTAAAGCAAAATTAGCTCCAAAGGACCATTTGTCATTTAAGTTATAAGCGCTAGTTACTGCAACGTTGTGCAGTTTATCATATACTGAATTGTACCAAGCGCCATTGTTAATTCCTGATTCAGTAGCTGTTCGACCTGGAGTTTGCTGTTCTGATTTTGATAAAGTATAGGATATCCACCCGTTTAACCGGCCTTCATTTTTTCTTAACATTAATTCAAGTCCGTACGAACGGAGCTGGCCATTTAAAATAATTTGCTCAATGGCTTTGTTAGCTATTAAATTAGCGCCATCAATGTAGTCTAATCTGTTTTTTACTACTTTATAATACGTTTCTACTTCAAAAGAATATTCACCATCCTTGAAATTTCTAAAATAACCTAAAGCCACTTGGTCGGCAATTTGCGGTTTTATAAACTCATCACTTGGAGTCCATATATCAAGTGGAGTAGGAGATGACGTATTTGAGATCAGCTGTAAATACTGAACCATCCTATTATAGCTTGTCTTTATTGATTGATCGTCATTAATTTGGTATGCAAATGAAAAGCGAGGCTCAAAATTACTGTACGTTTTTATAGTTTTATTTTTACCGAAATACTTTGTTCCTATTGGAGTTGCTTTTTCATAAATCTGCAAATCAGAATCGAATAATACGGGATTATTATTCTCGTAAATATTTACAGTTGATTGCCCTAGACGATAGAAAAGACTATATCGAATACCGTAAGAAACAGCAATTTTATTAGATAAATCATGATCAGCATTTAAATATAATGCAGGCTCAAATGCGTATTTTTTATCTAGCTGATCAAAGTTAATTCCAGAGTCAGCATTAGATGGTTTAATAGTTCCTGGATTGAATTCGTAATAAATTGCGTTTGCACCATAATTTAATTTGAACTTATCTGAAATGTAATTTTTGAAGTCGTATTTTACGTTGTAGTTTTTAATTCCAGAATCCCACTTGAAACCTACAAAATCTAAATCTAATCCGTAATAGTAGTCACTATAGATTAGCGATAAATTTGAAAATAATTTGTCTGAAAATAAATGATTCCATCTTAAATTTAACGTCGAGTTGCCATAAATATTAGTGAAGCTTTTATTTAATGAAAAGACGTCACGTCCAAAATAACTAGATAAATAAAGGTTGTTGTTTTCATTTAACTTGTAGCTGAGCTTTGTATTTAAGTCATAGAAGTATGCAGCGTTATCTTTTTGCTTCTCTGATAATTTTAGGAATAAATGAGCGTAAGAACTTCTTCCTCCAATAAGAAATGATCCTCTGTCTTTTACTATTGGTCCTTCGGCCAAGATTCTACTTGATATCAGTCCGATACCTCCGTTGACGTGAAATCCTTTGCTACTTCCGTCTTTTTGATAGATATCCAAAACAGAAGAAGCTCTTCCGCCGTAACGGGCTGGAATTCCACCTTTGTATAATTTTAAGTCCTTTATTGCGTCGGGATTGAAAACGGAGAAAAAACCAAAAACGTGAGATGAATTAAATATTGTTGCCTCGTCTAACAATATTAAGTTTTGATCTGCTCCACCACCACGAACATTAAAACCTGAAGCACCTTCTCCAGCATTTGTAACTCCGGGAAGCAACAACAGCGATTTGATCACATCAACTTCCCCTAAAACAACTGGCATCTTCTTAATGGCTGAAATAGAGAGCTTGTTGACACTCATTTCTGGCTTTTTAATATCGATTGTTGTTTTATTACTATTTACAATTACTTCTTTCAAAGCAGTTTCGTTACTGTATAGAATAAAGTTCTTTTTACTGTTTTGGTTTAAATCAATTGATTCCTCCATGATTTTATAACCCAATGAGCTTATTTGAACAATATGTATTCCTTGTGGAAGTGTGATGGAATAAAATCCGTATTCATTTGTAGTTACGCCCACTTTTAATTGCGGAATAACAACATTTACTCCTATTAATGTTTCGTTAGTGTTTGCGTCCATTATGGTTCCACTAAGCGTGAATTTATCTTGCGCTGACGAAGTTGCAGCGTAGAAGATTAGAAATAAAAGTGTTATAATTTTCTTAGTACTCATTTTCTGGATTTTGAATTGCAAATTTCAACTAAAACGGGTTAATTCTTGTTTAACAAATGTTAATGTATTACAACTTGTAAAAAAAAAGACAACTGTTTCCAGTTGTCTTAAATCATATAGTAAAAACTAAATTTATGCTAATTTAGCATCTAGGTTTTCTTTAATAGCTCCTAGGAATGCTTCTGTAGTTAAGTAATCAGCAGCTGTTAACCCTTCTGGTTTAACTAACATAGCTAAATCTTTAGTCATTTTTCCACTTTCTACAGTATCAATGCAAACTTGCTCTAGAGCATGACAGAAATCAATTAATGCTTGATTTTCATCTAATTTACCTCTATGTTCTAATCCTCTAGTCCAAGCAAATATAGATGCAATTGGGTTAGTAGAAGTAGCTTTACCTTGTTGGTGTTGTCTGTAGTGTCTTGTTACCGTTCCGTGAGCTGCTTCAGCTTCAACAGTTTTACCATCAGGAGTAACTAGTACAGAAGTCATAAGTCCTAAAGAACCAAATCCTTGTGCAACTGTATCTGATTGTACATCACCATCGTAATTTTTACAAGCCCATACAAAACCACCACTCCATTTCATTGCAGAAGCAACCATGTCATCGATTAGACGATGCTCATAAGTAATTCCAGCTTCTTCAAATTGAGTTTTATAATTTTTTTGATACACTTCTTCAAAAATATCTTTGAAACGACCATCATAAGCCTTCAAAATTGTATTTTTTGTCGAAAGGTATAAAGGCCATTTTTTTGTTAATGCCATTTGGAATGAAGAATGTGCAAAACCGAAGATACTCTCATCAGTATTGTACATTGCCATTGCAACACCATCTCCTTTATAATCGTAAACTTCCCATGTTTGAGTTTCTCCTTCTTCAGGAACGAAAGTCATAGTTAATTTTCCTTTTCCTTTTATAACAGTATCAGTAGCTTTGTATTGATCTCCAAAAGCGTGACGACCAATAACGATTGGTTGTGTCCATCCTTGTACGTAACGAGGAACATTTTTCATAATAATTGGCTCGCGGAAAACAGTTCCACCTACAATGTTACGAATTGTTCCGTTTGGAGATTTCCACATTTTTTTTAATCCAAATTCTTTTACGCGATCTTCATCAGGCGTAATTGTAGCACATTTAATACCAACATTGTATTTTTTTATCGCTTCAGCAGAATCAATTGTGATTTGGTCATTTGTAGCATCTCTGCTTTCCATTCCTAAATCGTAATATTTAATATCTAAGTCTAAATAAGGAAGAATTAATTTTTCTTTAATAAAAGACCAAATAATTCGCGTCATTTCATCTCCATCCAATTCAACGACTGGATTGGCTACTTTAATTTTTGTCATAATGTATTGCTATATATAATTCTTATTTTCAATCTTAACTGCAAAGGTAATAAAACGATATCGTAAAAGAAAATGCGTTTTCAGTAAGTTTTTAGTAACGTAAATTGAATTATCGAAAACGTATTTTGAGACTATCAAATCAAGAATATGCGAAAGTTAGCTGCCGTTAAATAGTAATAATGGATTATCAGAATTTAATGTTGTACGGAATTTAATGGTCAAAGTCTAGGTAGACTATTCTTTTGTCTTTATTATGTATAATTTTCTGTCCTGAGGTTAATTTTTAAGCAAAAAAAATCCCCAACATTGTTGAGGATTTCTTATAGTAAAGAGACAGTAAACTATCTTCTTTTGTCTTTAATTTTAGCTTTTTTACCAGTAAGTTCTCTAAAGTAGAAAATTCTAGCTCTACGAACTGCACCTTTTTTGTTGATTTCAACTTTTTGTAAAGCTGGTAAGTTTACTGGGAAGATACGCTCAACTCCAATAGCACCTGACATTTTACGAATAGTAAAAGTTTCTGTATTAGCAGAACCTCTTCTTTGAATTACAACACCTTTGAAAAACTGTGTTCTTGTTTTTTCACCCTCTCTAATTTCGTAGTAAACAGTAATAGTATCTCCAGCTGCAAAAACAGGGAAATCTTTTTTAGCTACTAATTCGCTTTGAACGAATTTCATTAAATCTGCCATGATATCTTTAATTATGGTTTATATCAAATCAACATTCGCGGACCTCGCCAGAGGTTAATCTGAATTCGGGTGCAAATATAGAACTATTGTTTTGATTTACAAGTTTTATTTTAGTCTTTACTAGTGGATTTGCCTTCTATAAATGAGGGAAATAGTTAAAATAAAAACTAGTAATTATTCTGATTTTTTTTATCTCATTTGACATTAAAAAAGCCTCACAAATCCTGAAAATTATTCTAACAAATCAGGTCTTCTGTTTTTAGTATGTTCGTACGCAGTATCTTCCCGCCACTTGTCAATTTTTGCAAAATTACCACTTGTTAATACTTCTGGAACTTTCCATCCTTTATAATCCGCCGGTCTTGTATAAATAGGGCCAGATAATAATCCATCCTGAAAACTATCTGTCAGTGCTGAGGTTTCATCACTTAATACTCCTGGAATCAAACGTATCAAAGCATCAGATAGTACTAGCGCACCTAATTCTCCACCAGATAAAACGTAATCACCAATAGATATTTCCTTAGTAATAAAATGGTCTCTCACGCGTTGATCTACTCCTTTATAATGTCCACATAAAATAATGATATTCTCATACATTGACATGGTGTTTGCCATCTTCTGGTTTAAAGTTTCACCATCAGGAGACATATAAATAATTTCGTCGTATTCTCTTTCACTTTTTAAATGCGTAATACAAGCGTCTATGGGCTGGACGGTCATCACCATTCCTGCACCACCACCATAAGGATAGTCATCGACACTCTTTTGTCTATTAGTAGTGTAATCCCGTAAATTATGAAAGTGAACTTCTACTATCCCTTTCTCGATAGCACGTTTCATAATAGAAGCTTCAAATGGACTTCTTAATAATTCTGGTAAAACAGTAACAATATCAATACGCATAAATTCAGATGTAAGTTTTGAAAGTGTAAAGGTACAACGTTTTTTTTTCAGAAGCTTGTGCTGTATTTTCTCTGTATTTATTAATATCGTTAAAGTTGGAATCAAAAAGAAAGTCCTGCAAGATGAAAACAAGCAGGACTAAATTTTAATTTATAAGAATCAAAAATGTATTAATAAATAGATCCGTTTTCACATCAAATTACTAAAGAAAATTGCGTTCCACAGCAATTTTTCTGTCCCCAACCAAAAGGCTCTAAAGTTGGTATTGTCTGTAAAAACAATAATTTTACCGTCTCCTTTTTTGATAGACTGAAACGGCACACTTTCCTTTAATAGTTCCAAATTTGGTTTAGAAATATAACCGCTTATCAGTGGATTTTTAGTGTATTGAATTGGGTTGTTGAAACTACTTTTGTTTGGTTCAATAATAATAGAAGTATTTCTAAAAATAGGCAATGTATTTCTCGGCATACCATAATTAATAGGATGGGAAAGATCTAGTTTTGTTTCGAATATAGCACCAGAAATAAGTTGGGCACCACGGTAATCGCCCGCTTTTTCATAAGAAACGTCTTTTGCTTCAGTTTTTATATTTTTGAATGTTAAATCTATAAACTTAGAATCGTTCAACCACTTTATAGCATCTTGATAAGCGATAAGAGTACCGCCATTTTGTATCCATTGCTCTATTTTCGAAATTGCTTTCATAGAAAAACCAGAATAATTTCCATTTGCTAAAATTAGAGTGGTATATCGATTTAAGTCGGCACTTTGTAATTGTTCAATATTAATTTTTGTCAATGGCATCGCTGCTTTCTGATCTAATAAATGCCAAATCTCACCTGCATCAGACGCGTCAACACCTTGACCTACGATCATTGCAACTTTAGGTTGAGTTAAGGTAACAAAGCTTGGATTACCTAAATTAATTCCATCAGTAAAACCAGTTTCTACTCCTGTAATTTCAATAGAATAATCTGTAATAATTTTGTTTAAGTAATTGAATATCGCCTCAGCGTCCATTTCTTGATTTTGAACAGGAACAAAAAGACTTCCATAAGAGTACTTTTTTCCATTAGAATTAAAAGGTTGCTTAGTCGTCCTAACGCGTAAGTTCTTAGAAAGAATTTGGTTTAATAACTTTGGAGCATCGTAGTCAGTCCACTCGATTAAATAGCCAATGTCACTTTTTTTAGAAACTAAACCATTCTTCATTACGGGTTCATATTTAGAACCTGCTTGCGCTAGAGAGTTTGTCGTTTCAAAATTTAGATTGAAAGCCAAGTCAAAACTCCAAGTAGAAATATCATAAAACAAACTGTCCTTAAACTTTGTCTGTCTATCAAATATAGCGTTGATTAACTTTGTGTTTTGCTGTTCAACTGGAATTATATAGCTTAAGTTTTTATCGAATTTCTTTTTGTTGATTGTAACATCTTCTTTTAGTTTTAGCAATTCAATTTTATGCTGATGTAAAATTTTTGCTAACTCATTTACTCTAGTTGCATCTTTTTCGTCACCAAATATGTATGCTTTTACAGCGCTTTTTTTACTATCATTTTTAGCTTTTACATAAAAATCTCTTTGATATTCTAAGAGTTCTTTTCTCATTTCATAAGCCGCTTGAATTGATGACAAACTAGTTGTAAACTGATTTCGTATCGTAAAAGGAAAAGTCAAAATTCCATTAGCACTTTCTTGTGCGTGACCTCTCGAGCTTGCTTGCTCAAATAAAATACCAATAGAACCGTTGATATCTGGATATGAAGAGCCTTTACCATAATAAAAATCATCGTAATTCTTTTCAATAAAATAGGAACTTCCAATTTTATCCAAAGCCTTAGCATGATAACCAGCGATTTTACGAGTTAAAACTTGATTCAAGGCTGGAGTTAAAGGATTCGTTCGACTTGGTTCTCCTGGTTGAAAAAAGTAAGTTGAATTAGTTCCCATTTCGTGAAAATCACATAAAAGATTGGGAAGCCATTTTCTAAAAGTTTTTATTCTCGCTTGACTTTCTGGAAGCTGCACAGGCAACCAGTCTCTATTCATGTCAAACCAGTAGTGATTAAAACGACCTCGAGGCCACATTTCGTTAAACTCACGATCATTAGGATCAGTTACTAAGCTTTTGCTTTTACTACTGTTTACCCACGTAGAAAAGCGTTGTAAACCGTCAGGATTAAAGCACGGATCTAATAAAATAATTGTATTTTCTAATGTTTTCTCAAGCTCAGGACTGTCTGACGCTGCTAGGTAATAAGCTAAAGCGATAGCTGCTCCAGTTCCGCTAGATTCATTTCCGTGAATTGAATAACCTAAATAAACAACGATAGGCAAATCAGAAACATCATTATTATTTGTTCCCGAATCAGCTACGGCTTGATGTCTTTTAAGAATTGCGTCGATATTAGCAAGGTTTTTTGGACTAGAGATAGTAAGCAATTGCAGTGGTCTATTTTCATAAGTGTATCCTGTTGTTTCAATTGTCATTCTATCGGATGCTTTTGCAACTTCATTCATGTATAAAGCAACTTGCGTATGATCCGTGTGCATTTCTCCTAATTCAAAATGAAAAATACTTTTAGGTGTAGGGATGTTTTTATTGTAATTACTGTTTTGAGGAAGATAATAGTCTAATGTAACAGGCTGCTGTGCATTTGCAATAGCGCAAAGAAATAGAAAGTAAATCAGAAAATTTTTCATGAAATCTTGGTTTTTAATTTTGGTTTTGTAACATTATTTCGACTGCTAAAATTACTTAAGTTTTTGGAATATCAGCTATATTAAAGTGGCTTATAACTTTAATTTGCTTTTTTATTTCAATATTGCTTTGAAATTTATAATGCATCTCAGTGCCAAATATATATTAGCACTTAGATAAAGATTTTTTTTGTAAAATAAGAAAATGTGACATCACTCGTAAATGTGAGGAAGTGGTATTTAAGTAATTTTTAACTGATGCATGAAAAAAATAACCTATTCTTTATCACTATATTTATGCAAAAAATTTAAAATATAACTTATGCGATTTATTTCTAAAATAGTGCTGACAAGTGCTGCTGTTTTTGTGGCATCTTTATCATTATCATCAATTTATGCACAAAAACAGTCAGTGAAAATGACAAATCCTCTTTTGCAACGTAGCACACTGCAATATCAAGCGCCACGCTTTAATCTTATTAAAGATGAACATTTCAAACCTGCATTTGTTTATGCTTTGAAAGTCCACGATCAAGAAATTACAAAAATTGCGACAAACAAAGCGAAACCAACTTTTGCCAATACTGTTGTAGCTTTAGAGACAAGTGGAGTAGATCTAAATCGTTCAACTAGTGCTTTTTATAATCTTACGGGTTCTAATACGAATCCAACTTTACAATCTGTGGAAGCGGAATATGCTCCAATATTCTCAGCTCATAATGATAAAATTTACCTAAACAGTCAATTGTATAGTCGCTTTAAGGCTATTGATCTAAAATCACTAAAAGGTGAAGATAAAAAACTAACGGAATATTATTTACAGAAATTTGAATTGGCTGGAGCCAATTTATCTCCTGCAAATAAAGAGAAAATGAAACAGATCAACGGAGAATTAGCAAGTCTCAGCACTCTTTATGGAAATAAGCTTTTGATTGCTAGAAAAAATGGTGCTGTAGTTTTTGATAGTGCAAAAGATCTTGACGGAATGAGTGCTGCAGAAATCGCTGCTGCAAAATTAAATGCAACTGAAGCTGGCCAAGACGGTAAGTACTTAATTGCATTACTAAACACAACACAGCAACCAGTATTAGCAAGTTTAACAAATCGTGTCAGTAGAGAGAAAATATTCAAATCTTCATGGATGCGTGCTGAAAAAAATGACGATGGTGATACTCGTGAAGTACTAGAGAAAATAGCAAAATTGCGTTTGCAAAAAGCTAAATTAATGGGTAAAAAGAGCTTTGCTGAATGGAAATTGCAAGATCAAATGGCGCAAACTCCTGCTCCAGCAATGGAACTGCTAGCAAAAATTGCTGCTCCAGCTGTGGCAAAATCAAAAATTGAAGCTAAAGAAATTCAAGATTTAATTAATACTCAAAAAGGCGGTTTTAAATTAGAGCCTTGGGATTGGGGCTTTTATTCTGAGCAAGTTCGAAAAGCAAAATATGACTTAGATGAAAGTGAGATCAAACCTTACTTCGAAATCTCAACTGTCCTAGAAAAAGGAGTGTTTTTTGCTGCAAAGCAGATGTATGGCATAACATTTAAGGAAAGAAATGATTTACCAGTTTATCATCCTGATGTAAAAGTTTATGAAGTATTTGATAATGATGGTTCTTCAATCGCGATTTATTATTTAGATTTTTATACTAGAGATAATAAAAATGGTGGAGCATGGATGAATACTTTTGTTAATCAATCTCATTACTTGAAACAAAAGCCGGTAATTGTAAACGTTTATAACTTTTCTAAACCTATCGACGGTAATCCATCATTAATAAGTTTTGATGATGTTACTACGATGTTCCATGAATTTGGTCATACTTTACATGGATTATTTGCAAACCAGCAATATGAATCTCTTTCTGGAACATCAGTGCCAAGAGATTACGTTGAATTCCCTTCACAAATTAATGAACATGCTGCCTTAGATCCAACAGTTTTAAAAAACTATGCGATTCATTATAAAACTAAAGAAGTAATTCCACAAGCGCTTATTGACAAAATTAAGAAAGCAGACACTTTCAATAAAGGCTATGTAGTAACAGAACTTTTAGCTGCTGCGACGCTTGACATGGCTTGGCATAGTGTAGAAAAAGAGTCGGATTTTAAACCAACATTAGAATTCGAAAAAGAAGCACTTGCTAAATACGGTCTTTTGGTTAACGAAGTTCCAACTAGATATCATACACCTTATTTTGCTCACATTTGGGGTGGCGGATACTCAGCAGGATATTATGCGTATACATGGTCTAAAACTTTAGATTATACAGTATACGACTGGATGGAAGCAAATGGTGGAATGACAAGAGAAAATTGCGAACGTTTTAGAAAATATATTTTATCTGTTGGTAATAGTGTAGATCTTAATAAAGCATTCAAAGATTTCATCGGTAAAGAGATGCAGGTAGACTCGTATTTGAATAATGCGGGACTAAATACTAAATAATTAAATAGTATATTTTCTAAAAGTGGCATTCCGTAAGGGATGCCACTTTTTTTTTGAGTTCTTCGATTTCACCTTATTGTGAATTGTTTGCTTAAAAATCATCTATTAATTCAGACTCTCTGTGCTTATAAAAAAGAACTTAATAATAAATATTTGCTCGAGTTAGAAAATCTATACGTTTTTTAAATTGCTCTAATTCGTAAGCTGCTTAATATTCCTTATAATTAATAAACAATTGGGCTATGTAGTAATGTTTAATACAATGAGCTTTGATAAATAATAGCTAAAGTTAACTTTTGGTAATTCTATAATTAAATTCGTAAATTTGCATTTCAATAAAAATTATACAAAAATGGAAAATGGAATATATGCTAAATTTAACACCACTAAAGGTGCTATTTTAGTAAAACTAACACACGATTTAACTCCAGGTACCGTAGGTAACTTCGTAGGATTAGCTGAAGGAAAATTAGAAAATAAAGTTAAGCCACAAGGAGTTAATTTTTATGATGGATTAAAATTCCACAGAGTTATTCCTGATTTTATGATTCAAGGTGGTTGTCCACAAGGAACGGGTACTGGAGATCCAGGTTATAAATTTGATGATGAATTTCACCCAAGTTTAAAACACAATCGTCCGGGAGTTTTAGCAATGGCTAATTCTGGACCTGGAACTAATGGTTCACAGTTTTATATCACTCATATCCCAACAGACTGGTTAGATAATAAACATACTGTTTTTGGTCATGTAATCGAAGGTCAAGATATTGTTGATGCAGTAGAGCAAGGTGATACGTTAGAGTCTATTGAAATCATTAGAGAAGGAGAAGAAGCTAAAAACTTTAATGCAATTGAAGCTTTTATTTCTTTTAAAGGAGCACGTAACAAACGTGATATTGCTTTAAAAGAAGAAGCAGAAGCTGCAATGGAAAAATTAGCTGCAGGTTTTGAGAAAACAGAAAGTGGTTTGCGCTACCAATTCATTCAAAGAGGTGAAGGTAAAAGAGCAGAAAGCGGAAAAACAGTAGCAGTTCACTATGAGGGATCATTAGAGAACGGTAAAGTTTTTGACTCATCATATCCTAGAAAAAAACCAATCGAATTTAGATTAGGTCAAGGTCAAGTAATCGAAGGATGGGATGAAGGTATTGCATTGTTACAAGTTGGTGACAAAGCTCGTTTCGTTATTCCATCGCATTTAGGATACGGATCTCGTGGTGCTGGAGGAGCAATTCCACCAAATGCTACGTTGATTTTTGACGTTGAATTAATGGAAGTAAAATAAAGATTTATTTGAGTCGAATTTAAAATTTTTAAGTTCGAAAAAGAAATAGAGTCTTACTATATTAAAAATGCCTTCAATAAGCGATTTGCTTTATGAAGGTATTTTTTTTTGAAAAAAAAACAAAAGTATTTTCAGTATACCATCGTTTTTACGTTCGTGAAAATTTGATATAATTATTGTGATTTCCATAAACAAAAAAAAAGCACCTTCATGTAGAAGATGCTTTAAATAGAGATTATAAAAAACGGTTTTAAGCGTTTGTTACAGTAATTATTTTTAAGGTTTTAATTCCTGAAGGCAATTGCCATTCTACTTCAGCATTCTCTTGAAAACCAATTATGGCTACGCATAAAGGTGCAAGTATAGAAACTTTTCCTTCTTTCAAGTTTGCTTGTGAAGGCAGTACTATCTGAACTTTCATTTGTTGCTTAGTTTTTACATCCTCAATTGTTACTTGAGAATTCATGCGAACAATTGTATCGTCAACAACACCATCTTTATTGATGATTGCACGATCTAACTCTTGAGTCAGCAACGCAATTTCTCTAATATTAGTGCTGTCTTTTGCGCTTTTAGTTAATTCTCTCAGAGTGTTATAATCAGTACTTGTTAAAACAGGTGTTGGTTTCATGATGATTTAATTTAAGTTTATTTTTTCTTTTTTTGCTATATTTTCAACATCGTTAAAAAATAATGACGCAAAACTCTCATTCGTTTTGTGATCAATCCTTCTGTAAAATACATTTGGAGTAATCGCTTTTGGACTGTCAAAACCACAAGCTCCAATGAATTCTGCGAAAGCTTTCAAAGTATTGTTGTGGAAATGTGCAACACGTACACTTTTATCAGTAATGTCTAATCCTTTGTATAGTTTTTGGTCTTGAGTTGCAATTCCTACTGGACATTTTCCGCTATCACATTGTAACGCTTGGATGCATCCTAAAGCAAACATCATTCCTCTTGCACTATAGCAAGCATCAGCTCCTAAAGAAATCGCTTTTGCGATATCAAAGCCAGTGATGATTTTTCCAGAAGCCATAATTTTTATTTGATCTCTAAGACCGTATTCTTTTAGAACTTTACTAGCAAATATAACTCCATCTGCCATTGCCATTCCCATATAATCAATAAATTCGAGAGGTGCAGCTCCTGTTCCTCCCTCAGCACCATCAATGGTGATAAAGTCTGGGACAATTCCTGTGTTCTTCATTGCTTTAATTATATCGATAAACTCATCTTGTCTACCAATACAAATTTTAAATCCAACAGGTTTTCCTTTAGAAAGTGTTCTCATTTTTTGCAAAAATTGCAGTAATTCTACGCTATTTGTAAACGCTGTATGTCCTGCTGGAGAATGCACTGCAATATGGGGCTTTATATTTCTAATTTTCGCTATTTCAGGAGTATTTTTTTCACCTGGCAATAATCCACCATGTCCGGGCTTGGCTCCTTGAGATAATTTCAATTCTATCATTTTGACTTGAGGATAATTTGCTTTCTCAGCATATAATTCATCTGAGAACGAACCATCGTCATTTCGACAGCCAAAATATCCTGTTCCAATTTGCCAAATTAAATCACCGCCTTCTAAGTGAAAATCACTAATTCCACCTTCACCAGTGTTGTGTGCAAATTCTCCTATTTGAGCTCCTTTGTTTAAAGAAGAAATAGCAGTTTTACTTAGAGCACCATAACTCATCGCACTAATATTGTAAATACTTGCGCTGTATGGTTGTAAACATTGCTCGTTTCCAACAGTTGTTCTAAAGAATTGTTTGTCAGCTCTTTTAGGGTAAATTGAGTGGGCTGCCCATTCGTATCCAATTCGATTTGGATCATCTTGCATACCAAACGAAATTGTTTGCTTCACGTTCTTTGCTCTTTGATATACAATAGAACGCTGTCTGCGATTAAAAGGCTTTCCGTCTAATTCTCCTTCAAAAAAGTACTGACGAATTTCTGGTCTAAATGACTCCAGTAAATATCTAAATCTACCTACAATCGGATAGTTCTTTTTAATAGTATGACTAGCTTGGAAAGTATCCTGAACTAGAAATAGCATTAAAAATAATGGAATAATTAAAAAGAAGTAATTAAGATCACCTAAGTAAGCCAATAAACAACTTATAATTAAAAACGAAATGGTAGCTACCCAAATTATTTGGTGTACTGCTAATTTTTTTAAAAACATGTTTTTAAATTTTTTAAATTAGATTTGGATTTTAAAAATGGTGTTTTTTAAAACCGAGGAGTAAGTAAGTAAATGATGTATTGTAAAACCTTCGTCTGGAAGTATATTGTTTTATTTAGACGAAGGTCTAATTGACAAAGGCTTTTGAATGTGAAAATTTAGCGACAAGCATGATAGCCTCTTTGAAGAAAGAGGTACAAGTAGACGGCACGTTAGGAAAAGTTTTCATAAACATTAAATTACACAGTGCAAAAATACATTCATTTTTTGTTATAAATAACTTTTTTTTCTATTTATGTTAAATTTAGCATTCGTTATACCTCTATTCTTGCTTAGTTCTCAAAAAAAGGTGTCATAATTTATATATTTAATGTTTTGAAATAATTTCACTATGAAAATAATAGAACCAGAATTGACGTTGAGTTGGACAGAATTTGATAAAGTAGCGATGCACGTCGGGACCATTATAACTGCTAACGATTTTCCATCTGCTAGAAATCCATCGTATCAAATGACAATTGATTTTGGTGAAACAATTGGAATTAGAAAAACTTCTGCTCAAATTACACAAAGGTATAGTGTCGATGAATTAGTAGGTCGACAGATTATTGCAGTTATAAATTTTCCTAAAAAACAGATAGGCAAGTTTATGAGTGAATGTCTCGTTCTTGGTGCAGTAGGTGATGGTGGGGACGTCATACTTATTGCGCCTGATAGTAAGATTGAAAACGGACTTAGAGTAGGCTAATTAAAAGCATTTTGTAGAGGTAAAAATATACCCATATATGATTGTCTATTTGGTATCATAAAAAAAGTCCAAAAACACGTGGCTTTTGGACTTTTTTAATTGTAAGTAAAGTAATTAAAAACTAAATATCATCAAATTCTATATTTGTAAAGCTTGATGTTTGTGGTATGATATCATCATCTGATTTATCAGAGATGTATTCTTTTTTAAAATCTTTCTGATGTCTTTCTGAAATCACTTCTTCTCCTTTATGATTTAAAACATATGAAGTCATATCTCCTAAAATTTCTGCAAATGAAGTAAAATCTTCTTTGTATAAATAAATTTTATGTTTTTTAAAATGAAATGAACCATCCTCTTCAGTAAATTTCTTGCTTTCAGTAATTGTAATGTAATAATCATCTGCTTTTGTCGCTCTTACATCAAAGAAATACGTTCTTCTTCCAGCTCTTAAAACTTTAGAAAATATCTCTTCTTTTTCTAACATGTCATGTTCTCTCATAATCCTTTCTGTCAATTTATGGTTGTTAACTAGCGCCCAAAAATCTATAAAAAATATGTATTACACAACAATTAGAGCATTTCTTTTTCTGAAAGTTGCTTCAAATATAGAGCCGCATAATAGCCTCCTTGATTTATCAATTGATTATGAGAACCTTGTTCGATTATTTCTCCATTGTCCATAATCATAATTTTATCTGCATTTTTAGCAGACGATACACGATGGCTTACTATAATGGTTGTTTTGTCTTTACAAATCTCATTTAAGTTGTTTAATATCGTTTCTTCGGTTTGAGTATCAACAGCAGATAGACAGTCATCAAATAATAAAATAGGTGGATTTTTGATAATTGCTCGAGCAATCGATACTCTTTGTTTTTGACCCCCAGACAGTGTAATTCCGCGTTCGCCTAGAACCGTTTCATATTTCTTGTTAAAGGTCATGATGTTATCGTGAACTACAGCGCTTTTAGCCGCAGCGATAACTTGTGCTTCAGTTGCATCTGCTTTACCAAACATTATATTATTCTTAATACTATCTGAGAATAAGAACGCATCTTGCGGAACAATTCCAATACTATTTCTTAAGTCGAATAAGTTGATAGTACTGATTTCGTTTTTATCAATTTTAATAGCGCCTTCGGTTACGTCATACATGCGGGAAATTAAAGATAGAATAGTTGATTTTCCAGATCCAGTTTTTCCTAAAATTGCTAAAGTTTCCCCTTTTTGTACTGTAAAAGAAATATTTTTTAATGCCGTGATATTTGTGTCCTCATAAGTGTAACTCACATTTTCGAATGATATAGAACCTTCGATAACTGATTTATTCTCGTTTTTGTTTTTAATCTCTGGTTCTATTTTCAAGAATTCATTTAAGCGTTTCTGTGAAGCTTCTGCTTCTTGAACCATTGATGAAACCCAACCTAGAGATGCAACAGGCCAAGTTAACATATTCACATATAAAATAAACTCAGCAATCGTTCCAATATTTTTTATCGTTCCATCGATATACATTAAACCACCAAAGTAAATTACAACAAGATTACTGATTCCTATAAGCGCTAGCATTAATGGTCCGAACAAGGATTGCACTTTAGCTAGGTTTAAACTTTTACTTTTGCTTTCGTTTGCCAAGTTAATCATGTTGTTTTGATGCTGCTCTTCCATCGAATACGCCTTAATCACGCGGATTCCTGAAAAAATTTCCTGTGAAAAACTAGAAACCTTTGATAAGTATTGTTGGAAAATAGTACTTCGTATATTAATTTCAGAGCTCAACTTAAATATTGCATATGATAAAATAGGTAGGGGTAAAATAGTGTATAATGTTAATCGCGGTGAAACATTATACATATATACAATAACTATGGTAAAACGAATTGCGGTGTTGATGGTATACATAACGGCGGGACCAACATACATTCTCACTTTAGAAACATCCTCGCTTATTCTATTCATTAAATCTCCGGTGCGATTTTGCTTGTAAAAATTTTGCGATAAATTTTCATACTGACGAAAAACTTCATTTTTCAAGTCAAATTCAATATGTCTTGACATTACAATTAAAGTCTGTCTCATTAAAAAAGTAAGAAAACCTGCAATTATTGTGGTTGCAATAATCAGTAATATGTTCGAAATTAATTCGTCGTAAATAACTTCTTTAGCCACTGTTTTATCTTTGGCGAAAGCCTCAATAACTTTAAAGGATTTACTAATCAGCTTCGGAGTAAAAAGCATGAATATCTGCGCAATTATTGTAAAAACGATTCCCAGTAAAAAACTGTATTTATATTTAACGAAGTATTTATTTAGATAACGTAACTCTTTCATTATTTTAAAGTATTCTATGTTAAAATTATTTTATTTTAAGGATAAAATTTTTATTTTAGTAAATTCAATGATTAACGCAGGATTAATTTAATTATTGAATAAATGATTTTTAGACAAAAGAGCAACGCATCTTTAATTTTTTGTGTAAATTTGAATTGTCTTTTTGACTAATTCGTAATTTTATCAATATAAAAATATACACTATGAGTACAGCTTTCACAACAGGAAAGGAGCTTCAAAAAATGGATCCCGTTTTTGGTCAATTGTCATTTAATGATCATGAGCAAATTGTATTTTGCAACGACAAAGATACGGGTTTAAAAGCAATTATTGGCATTCATAATTCAGTTATGGGTCCAGCTTTAGGAGGTACAAGAATGTACAATTATGCAACAGAGTGGGAAGCGTTGAATGATGTTTTACGACTTTCTCGTGGAATGACATATAAAGCAGCGATTACTGGATTAAACTTAGGTGGCGGAAAAGCAGTTATTATTGGTGATCCAAAAACTCAAAAGACTCCTGAATTAATGCGCAAATTTGGTGAATTTGTACATTCTTTAAGCGGAAGATATATTACTGCTGAAGATATGGGAATGGAAACCAGCGATATGGACATCGTGAGAGATGTAACTCCTTATGTAACTGGAATCTCTGAATCAAGAGGTGGTTCTGGAAACCCGTCACCAATTACGGCTTATGGTGTTTATTTAGGAATGAAAGCAGCTGCAAAACAGCAATATGGTTCAGATGTTTTATCTGGTAAGAAAGTTTTAGTGCAAGGAATTGGTCACGTAGGCGAGACGCTAGTAGATTATTTAACTAAAGAAGGTGCAATAGTTACTATCGCTGATATCAATGAAGAAAGATTAGCTGAGGTAGGAGCAAAGTATAATGCTGAAATTTACAGAGGAGATGATTTATACAGCGCAGACGTTGATATTTATGCGCCTTGTGCAATGGGAGCAACATTAAATGACGCAACTGTTCATAAGATCAAAGCAAAAGTAATAGCAGGTGCAGCTAACAATCAATTAGCTGATGAGAACTTTCATGGTAAAATTTTACAAGAAAGAGGAATTGTTTATGCTCCGGATTTCTTGATCAATGCTGGTGGAATCATAAATGTGTACGCTGAGTTAGAACATTATGGTAAAGAAGAAATCATGCGTAAAACAGAAAACATCTATAACACAACTTTAGAGATTTTTGATTTTGCTATTGCTAACAAAATGACCACTCATAAAGCGGCTTTGACAATTGCTCAAAATCGTATTGATCAGAGAAAATTAGAGAATAGTAAAAAATAGTTTTCATTATATATTGAACCCTTTCTGATTTCCATTACTATGATGGAACAGAGAGGGTTTTTTTAATACTTTTAAAATAAGCGATTATATATTTTATTTTGAAAAAGGAAATACTTATTTTTGCACGCTAATTAATAAAAGTTCTTACAAGGTGGTAAATAGAAGACACATTCGCGTTAAAGTTATGCAGTCCATTTATGCGATGCATCAAAGCGGTTCAGATAATCTAGAGAAAGAAGAAAAGTTCCTTTTTTACAGTATCGATAATATTCAAGATTTATACCTTATAATGCTTTCTTCGCTAATTGAAATTTGTAAAACAGAAACTGTCTTTTTACATAAATCAAGTCTAAAGCATCTTGCTACTCCAGAAGAGCGTAATCCAAATGAAAAATTCATCAAAAACGAAATTTTTCAAATTCTTTCAGAAAATAACTCATTAAGTATCGCACTTGAAAATCGCAAGATCAACAATTGGTCTTTGAACGATGATTATATCTTATTGCTTTTAAGTGATATTAAAGCAAGTAAGATATATGCTGACTACATGAGTAATACTGTAAATAAGTTTGAAGAAGACCGACAGTTTATTGTTGACTTATTTATGGAAGTTATCGTTCCTAATGAAAAGCTGTATGAGTATCTAGAGGATGATAAATTAACTTGGGTTGATGATATTCCATTAGTAAATACGCACATCATCAAGCAGTTGAAAACAATAAAATCTGGTGAGAATGATAATTTCAGAGTTCCGAAATTATATAAAGATAATGAGGATAAGGATTTTGTTAAAGATTTGTTTAGAAAAACAGTCCTAAACGAAAAAGAATTAGCAAAGGAATATTTAGATAAGACTCCTAACTGGGATAGTGATAGAATCGCTGAAATCGATACTATTATTCTTAAAATGGCAATTTGTGAATTTTTGAAATTCCCATCAATTCCAGTTAAAGTAACACTTAATGAATATTTAGAAGTTGCAAAAGAATATTCTACTCCAAAAAGCAGTATTTTTATCAACGGAATTTTAGATAATTTAGTAAAAGAACTTGAAAAAAGTAAAAGAATCATTAAAGCTGGTCGCGGTTTAATGTAGTAATTAACAAATAAAAAGAGAATTAAAATTATGGAACAATTAACTCAATTTGCACCCTTTATATTAATGTTTGTGGTGATCTATTTCTTCATGATCAGACCACAGCAAAAAAGAGCAAAAAATGAAAAAGAATTTGAAAGCGCTTTAAAAGTAGGTGATAAAATCATTACTAAAAGTGGTCTTCACGGTAAGGTTTCTGAGTTAGCAGATACAACAGTTGTTGTAGAAACAATGTCAGGAAAATTAAAGATGGAGCGTTCTGCTATTTCAATGGAAATGAGTGCTGCATTAAGTAAAAAATAGTATTACTGAATAAATTAAAAATCCCAAATTCTTATCATTAGAATTTGGGATTTTTTTTGCTTTACTTCGAAGGTTGTATTGCAGTTAGTTCAGCAATTTTGACAATTACTTCTACTGCTTTTTGCATACTTTCTGCTGGAACATATTCATATTTCCCATGGAAGCTATGCCCACCTGCAAAAATATTAGGACAAGGCAATCCTTTATATGACAATTGGCAACCATCTGTCCCACCTCTAATAGGTTTGATTAACGGTTTTATTCCAATTTCTTTCATTGCTTTTTCAGCAATATCTACAATGTGCTTGACAGGAAGTACTTTTTCCTTCATATTATAATACTGGTCGTTGATTTGTGCAATCGCTATATCTTCACCAAATTGCTTAGCAAATTTCTTGTTTATTTTGCGAGTGATTTTTTCGATCAACTCCTTGCGTTTTTCAAACTTTTTCTTACTATGATCACGAATAATTAATTCTAAAGTAGTTTCTTCAATACTTCCTGTTAAATGATGAACGTGGAAAAAACCTTCATATCCTTTTGTAGTTTCCGGTGTTTCTTCTGGCGGTAATTTGCTGATAAAAGTATTAGCGATTAACATAGAGTTGATCATTTTTCCTTTAGCATAACCCGGATGTACACTTTTACCTTTAAAGGTGATTTTAGCACTAGCTGCATTAAAGTTTTCATACTCTAATTCTCCCACTTGACTTCCATCCATAGTGTAAGCCCAATCAGCTCCAAATTTATCTACATCAAAATGATGTGCTCCGCGACCAATTTCTTCATCAGGAGTAAACCCAATTCTGATTTTTCCGTGCTTGATTTCAGGATTATTGATCAGGTATTCCATTGCTGTAACAATTTCTGTGATACCTGCTTTGTCATCTGCTCCTAATAATGTCGTTCCGTCAGTAGTAATTAGCGTTTGTCCTTTATAAAGCAATAAATCTTTAAAGTAGCTTGGTGATAAGACAATATTTTTCTCAGCATTTAGAATAATATCTTTTCCATCATAATTAGGTACAATCTGAGGTTTGATATTCGCTCCAGAAAAGTCAGGCGAAGTATCAAAGTGAGAAATGAAACCAATCGTTGGTACTTCATGATCTACATTGCTGGGTAAAGTAGCCATGATGTATGACTTATCATCTATTGTAACGTCTTGCATTCCAATAGTCTTTAATTCCTCGACCAGTTTATTAGCTAAATCCCATTGTTTTTTTGTGCTTGGAGTAGTTTCTGAACTTGCATCAGATTCCGTATCTATAATAACGTAACTGATGAAACGATCTATAATATGTTGCATGTTTTTATGTTTTATGCAAATATAATCATTTTTTCAGGAGCATTATTTAGGGTTAAGAAAATGATTTAGTAAAATGTTTTGTAAATATTTATTTATCACCTATATAATTCTATTTTTGCACAACACAACAATTATCTCATGTACAAACTACTACTTCGTCCACTTTTTTTCTGTTTTGATCCAGAAAAAGTTCACTATTTTACTTTTTCATTGATTCGTTCGCTTTCTAAAATACCTGGTTTTGCATCAATCTCAAGATCTCTATATTTAGTTGATGATAAGCGATTAGAGACTGAAGTTTTTGGACTTAAATTTAAAAACCCAGTAGGATTAGCAGCTGGTTTTGATAAGGATGCTAAGTTGTATGATGAATTGTCAAATTTTGGTTTTGGTTTTATCGAAATAGGAACTCTTACGCCAGTTGGACAAGAGGGAAATCCGAAAAAGCGATTGTTTAGACTAAAAGAAGATTCCGCGATAATCAACAGAATGGGTTTCAATAACGGCGGTGTTAAGGAAGCGGTGGAACGATTAAAGAAAAATAAAGGAGTTTTAATTGGTGGAAACATTGGTAAAAATAAATTAACGCCAAATGAAGACGCTACTTCAGATTACGAAATATGTTTTGAAGCACTTTTTGACTATGTTGATTATTTTGTAGTGAATGTGAGCTCACCAAACACACCAAATTTAAGAGAATTACAAGAAAAAGAACCATTGAAGCAATTATTGAATACGCTTCAAAACAAGAATTTGGCTAAGCCAAAGCAGAAACCCATCTTATTAAAAATTGCTCCAGATTTAACTGATTCTCAATTATTAGATATTATTGAAATTGTAAAAGAAACTAAAATTGCGGGAGTAATAGCTACTAATACGACACTTTCACGTGAAGGATTACAATCAGAGAATAAAGGAGAAATGGGCGGATTGTCAGGTAAACCTTTAACTAGTCGTTCCACTGAAGTGATTCGTTTTTTATCTGAAAAAAGTAATAAATCCTTTCCTATAATTGGAGTAGGTGGAATTCACACAGCAAAAGATGCTTTAGAAAAATTAGATGCGGGTGCAAGTTTAGTACAATTGTACACTGGTTTCATTTATGAAGGTCCTGCTTTAACTAGATCAATTAATAAAGCAATTTTAAAAAGAAAATCCCAAGCTAATTTGAACTAAAAATCCAATTACCATAGCAATTCCAAAACTTATTAAAGTTCCTATTAGCACATATTCAGTTAGCATTCTGTCTTTTGCTTCTTTTAAATCACCAAATCGAAAGATTGATTTTGCTGCTAATAAAAATCCTATTGCTTCAAAATGTCCTGTTACAATAAAGCAGAATACAAAAAGTCTCTCTAATATTCCAATGTAATTTCCAGCATTTTGAAGTGATTTTGTTTTGTTTTTCTCTGGTGTCCAAATCGAAATTATGTTCTTTATAATTATCGAGCTAGGCTTAGTAAGAAAAATGAAAGACGTTACTACAATCCAGAATTGATTTCCTATCGCACTAAAGTCAAGCGTTGTATTGTTGTATGATAAAGCAATGGTAATAATAACTAATAAATTAAAAATATGTTTTACAGAAAACCAATTTCGTTTAGTTCTTGTTGTTTGAAAGTTCAATTGTAATAAATCAATTATTCCGTGTGATAGCATTAGAAGTGCTGCCATCCAAATAAAATTTATATCACAAATCAAAATTAATATTAAGGCAAAATATACTATTGCGTTGCTATAGAAATAGATGCTTTTATATTTTTTACTTTCTTTATCTCTTACCCATGATGCAGGTTGCAATAAAAAATCACTTAATAAGTAGGCTAAAATAAGTTTTACAAAAAGAATCATTCTACTATTGTTTTAATTTTTTTTCTAAAATGACGTTCCAGTTCAATTATTAGTTCATAGTTTGAACGCTTTTGTCTTCTACTTACAGCAGCTTGATTTATACCTATTTTCAAACCAATTTCTTCTTGTGAAAGTGTTGGATTTTGTAATGCAATTAGTATAAATTCAGCCGACTGTTGTAGCCAATTATCCATGAAAGATAAACTTAATTTTAGCATCAAATTTATTTCTTGATCAAATTCTTGATTAGAAGAGTGTATAGCTAAGTTTAGTTTTTGCTTTTTTAGAGTCTCAAATGTTTCTCCTGAACGAATAAAAGCCGTTCCATTACTCTCCGCTATTTTTCGTGTTTTAAATGTTTTTTCACCAAATCCGATGCTGATTCTAGCATCTAATTTGATTGATTTGAAAAATGCTTTAATTTGGAACGCAACAAATAAGGCATTTTCAGGATTTTTTATTTCGAGTTGAAACTCATCTCCGCGATATATTTCCCAATTATTTGGAGTTTTGCCAAAGGTGTTTAGCAGAGCTTTTAAGTCATCCATCCAATTTGAGGACGTTAACTTTCTAGAATTGATTATATCGGCTGTGAGTATTGCAGTCATATTTCAAAAGTAACTTAATATTTGATAAAAAACAATTATATTACCATAATGTGTAATATATTGTTTTATTACATAAAAGTGTAATATTTAATTATATTACGATAAAGTGTAATATTTACTGTTTTATATTAATTAGAAAACGATTTCGTAAAAAGAATTTCTTTAGTATCTTTGGCTACCTATGGAGCCAATAAAAATTATAGAATGTCCGCGCGACGCAATGCAAGGCATTAAGCCCTTTATTCCTACTGAGAAAAAAGTAGCTTATATTCAAGCTTTGTTAAGAGTGGGTTTTGATAGTATCGACTTTGGGAGTTTTGTTTCACCTAAGGCGATTCCGCAAATGCAAGACACTGCTGAAGTTTTATCACAGCTAGATTTGTCTCAAACAAATAGCAAGTTATTAGCGATTATTGCTAATACACAAGGTGCAAAATTAGCTTCGGTACATTCTGAAATACAATATTTGGGTTTCCCTTTTTCAATATCTGAGAATTTCCAAATGCGAAATACACATAAGACGATTGCAGAGTCATTAGTCACTTTACAAGAGATTCTTGAAATTGCAGATCATACTAACAAAGAAGTAGTAGCTTATTTATCGATGGGTTTTGGTAATCCTTATGGTGATCCCTGGAATGTAGAAATTGTTGGTGAGTGGACGAGCAAGCTTGCTGATATGGGTGTTAAAATTCTATCGCTTTCTGATACAGTGGGAAGTTCTGCGCCAGATGTTATATCCTATTTATTCTCAAATCTAATTTCTGCCTATCCTAATGTGGAATTTGGAGCTCATTTGCACACCACTCCTGATAAATGGTTTGAAAAAATTGACGCTGCTTACAAAGCTGGTTGTCGTCGTTTTGATGGTGCTATTCAAGGTTTTGGTGGTTGTCCAATGGCAACTGATAATCTAACAGGTAATATGCCAACAGAGAAATTACTATCCTACTTCACTGCTGAAAAAGCAACTACTAATTTAAGTCCGACGAGTTTTGAAAGCGCTTATAACGAAGCTTCAAAATTATTTGGCGAATACCATTAAAATTTTTCTATTGTAAAAAAAGATTTTTTTAGTATTAAAAGCGTAATTTAGAATCGACGTATTTAATATTTTGCTTGCAACTCCTCTTTTAATTAGAATAGTATGATAGTAAGAAGTTCAAATCTATTTTTAGTAGCATTGCTTTCCTTCTTTGCTTATTCGTGCTCTAGTGATTTAGATTTCAGTCAGGCTAACGATTTAAAGATAGAACCTGTTATTATTACAAACTTAGGCTCTTTTGAAATCGATTCAAAAGATTTCGCAGGCAGTGGAATACAACAAACTAGTTTTAGTGAAGAAACAACAATTGAATTATTCAATGATTCTTTTTTTAGACGTCGATTAAAAAAAGTGGAGCTTTACTTCGAACTTTCAAACACTATCAATCGTGCATATGTTGTTGGTCTTTCTTTTTTAAATAAGAATGATGATATTGTCTACTCACAAAGTCTATCGATTCCAGCATATATCTTTGGAGAAAATAAAATCCCAATAACTGATATCATAGTTGGCTCTTCACTTGAATAGTTAAAAGAAACTACTAAAATTATTTTTAATCTCAATCAATCCCTTCAATCTACGAGTATTTCTGTCAATCAAGGTACGCTTAAAATGAAATCAGGGCTCACAGCTTATTTAGTAGTAGAATGAGAAAGTCTATAGTAATTTTAGCATTGTTACTTGCTCTCAATTGCTTTTCGCAGAATAAGCAAATCTTATATAATTTCACTTCAGTTCCGCAGTCGTTACTCACTAACCCAGGATCTGATTTTAAATATGACTGGTATTTTGGTATCCCACTAATTTCTGGTATTTCTGCTAATGCGGCATCAAGCGGCTTCTCTGCTTACGATTTATTCGCCGATAATGGAATCGACTTTGATAAGAAGTTAAAAGCTGTAGTATTTTCCGCCAGCAGAAATGATAAACTGTCGGTAAATCAACAATTAGAGATTTTTAATGGTGGTTTTAAAATTGCTGGAGAAAAGGGCGATTCTCATATTTCCTTTGGTATGTATCAGGAATTGGACGCATTGAGTTATGTCCCAAAAGACTTTGCTATTTTAGCATTAGATGGAAATAGAGATTACTTAGGTAAAGTTTTTAATTTGGAAGATTTAAATGTTAAGGCAGAAATGTTATCTGTATTTCATATTGGCTTTCATAAAAATATCAATGAAAAACTTATTGCAGGTTTTAGAGGAAAGATCTATTCAAGTATTTACAATGCTACTTCTACTTCTAACTCTGGCTATATTTACACGATTCCATCATCTCTAGGAGTTTATGAGCAAGTAATGTATTCTCAATTACAGCTAAACACTTCGGGAATTGCTAAATATGATGATAAAAATGATGATTCTAATGTTGTCAAAGACATAACTAAAAGAGCCTTTTTAAGCGGTAATTTAGGACTCGGGTTTGACGCTGGTTTTACTTATTATCCAAAGAAAAACATACAACTTACTGCTAGCGTTTTGGACATTGGTTTTATAAGACATTCGAAAGAAGTTGAGAGTTTATCTTTAAAAGGTATTTACAATTATAAAGGAGTGATTCCAAAATTCAGTTCCGGCGAATCGATTGAAAACGCTTATGAAGAATTTAAAGAAGCTATACCTTTAGATACTTTATATAATAACTACACAACATGGCGTCCTATTAAGTTTAATGGTTCAGTTCAGTTTTCTTTTAACGAAGAAAGACCTGAGGATTGCGATTGTTTGGATTATAATTCTGAAACGACTTTTAAAAGCGCAGTAGGAGCACAGTTGTTTATGATGACAACACCGAGAACTCCTCTAGTAGCTTTTACGACTTATTATAGAAGAAAATTGTTTAAGTCTTTACAACTGAAAGCAACCTACACTCTAGATTCGTATTCTTATAAAAATATTGGATTAGGATTATCAAGTCACTTTGGACCTGTAAATTTATATGTTCTTGCTGATAATCTTTTGGAATATCATGATGCAAGTAAAGCAAATAGTCTTTCCTTTCAATTAGGACTTAATGTCATAATACGGAAAACAAAAAAATAAAAATTATTTATTATAATGTACTTTTCTTCTTTTAAATGCTTTATATATTTCTATCCATAAAACAGAAATAAAACCAACTAAAACGCTCAAAACTATTTGGGAAGCAGAAACTCTTTCGAACTCAAAAAAGCTTGCAAATAAAGGTACGAACAATAAAGCTGCGGTAAGTAAAACTGTTGCGCTTATAATAATGAAGACTAAATTGTTTTTGTATTTCAAAGTAGTCAGTACAGAATAATAGAAGGAACGATTTGTCAACGTTAGAAAGATATTTGAAGAAATCAATGTTAAGAAAACTAAAGTTCTAGTAGTACTTTCAGAAGAGTTGCTGTAAAGGCAGTATTGATAAACAAATAATAGTCCTATTGTAATAACTATTCCTTGAACTATGCTGATTGTAATTTCTTTTAATTTAAAAAAAGTATTTGTAAAAGGGCGTGGTTGTACTTGCATTAAATTTCGTTCCATAGGTTCGTTTTCGTAAATAATGGAACACGTTGGCCCCATAATTATCTCAAGAAATATTACATGTACCGGAGAAAATATATTAGGATAAATCCATCCTAAGGCGAGCGGAATGAACACAATCAATATGATGGGAATATGTATTGAAATGATATACTGTATCGCTTTTTTTAAGTTGCTGTAAATTTTTCTTCCCATGGCGATAGCGTCGATCATTTTAGAAAAATCATCATCGACAAGGATTAGATTAGCCGCTTGTTTAGCAATTTCAGTTCCCTTTTTTCCCATTGCAATTCCTATGTGTGCTGATTTCAAAGCGGGTCCATCATTCACACCATCACCAGTCATAGCAACGATTTGATTATTATCTTTTAAAGCTTTAATAATTTTTAGTTTGGCTTCAGGAAACATTCTTGTAAAAATGGCAGTTTCCATGACGCGTGCTTTAAGAGTTTCCTCATCCATTGCCATTAATTCATCTCCATTCAATGTTTTGTCTGCGTTTCTAAAACCTATTTGCTTCGCAATTGTTGCAGTAGTTTCGGCATTATCACCGGTTACAATTTTTAATTGAATTCCAGCATCGTACAAGGTTTCAAAAGTAGCTTTTATATTCGCTTTTGGAGGATCATAAAAAGCTACTAATCCTTTAAATTCAAATGAAAAGTCTTGCTGTTTTACAGGATAAGTATTACCTGAAAATGGAGTAAGTCCAACACCTAGAACGCGATAACCTTGTAACGCCATTTTTTTCATTGCAGATAAAACCTGCACTTTCTCTTCTGAGGACAAATTTGAAGTCGCTATCAATGCTTCGGTTGCACCTTTAGCAGCTATAATTCGTTTTCCATTTTTATTTTCGAAAACGTGAGTCATCATCGGCGGTTTTCCTGATAATGGGTATTCGTGAACTAATTTAAAGTTAGGACGTTCATCTGCAATATTCAATTTTGAATAGGCATCATGTAAAGCAATTTCCATAGGGTCGAAAGGAATTGGCTCACTTGCCCACATTGCGATTGTCAATAGTTCAATAGTACTATTCTCAGAAAAATTATCATTTATACTGTTGTCAGATAAAGTGTAACATTGCGCTAAACTCATTTTGTTCTCAGTAATAGTTCCTGTTTTGTCTGTACAAATAACCGTGGCACTACCTAAAGTTTCAACAGTCTTTGTTTGCTTTACAATAATTCCCATTTTCAATAATCGCCAAGAACCAAGCGCCATGAAAGTGGTAAAAGCCACGGGGATTTCTTCTGGAATAATACTCATGGCAAGAGTCAATGCTTTTAGCAGGCTGTCTAAAACTTCATTTGAATTGTAATAATTTATTGCCCACACAAATGCAAAAATCACTAAACCAACTAATGACATTTTTTTTACGAAGTTCCCCATTTGTACTTGTAAAGGAGTTTTTTCCTCTACAATGCTTTCTAAGCTTTTCCCTATTTTTCCAAGCTCAGTTTTGTTTCCAACAGCGGTTACTTTACAAATTGCTAAGCCACTTGTTACAATAGTTCCAAGAAAAACAGTTTTTATAGTTGACGACTCACTTTTAAGTATCGCCATTGATTCTCCCGTTAATACGGATTCATTTACAGCAAAGTCGTTGGATTTGATAATTATTCCATCAGCAGGAATAAAGGTTCCTTCTTCACATTGTAGTAAATCTCCAACTACTATCTCTTCGCTTACTATATTTAAGGTCTCGCCGTTACGAATCACTTTACTTTTAGGTTG
The DNA here is from genome assembly GCF_039123485.1 of Flavobacterium sp. PL12. Taxonomy (NCBI): domain Bacteria; kingdom Pseudomonadati; phylum Bacteroidota; class Flavobacteriia; order Flavobacteriales; family Flavobacteriaceae; genus Flavobacterium; species Flavobacterium sp. PL12. The sequence continues at coordinate 124,893 of NZ_JBANDI010000005.1, read as the reverse complement.
CGATAGCTTTTTTAAAGCGTTGACAGCTGATCTACTTTTTGACTCTTGGTAAAGTGATATAGCAGAGACTAATAGAATTGCGGCAGCCATGAAAATACCATTTCCATAATCACCAGTTATAAAGTAAATACTTGTCGCTGTTAACAGTAGTAAGAACATAGGTTCAACCACCATTTCTTTAACTGAATTTAGAAAGATATTTTTTTTCGCGTGATCTATAGTATTGGCACCAAATGATGTTCTAGATTGTAATACATCTTCAGTAGAAAGACCTTTCAAATCAGTTTCAGATTCTATCATACGTAAATAATTATGGATTATTTAAAGGAAACTAATTAATGCTTTTACCTCAAAGAATTGAGTTTGAACCGCAATTTAATTATTTATTCTGCAAGAACTCTGTTTTTTTACTTAAGATTATGTATATTTGCACGCAATTAAACTCCAACTACAATTGCAATGATCGCACACAACTCTAAAATTATCGGTGAAGGATTAACTTACGATGATGTTTTATTAGTTCCAAATTACTCAAATGTGCTTCCACGCGAAGTGAGTATCAAATCAAAATTTTCAAGAAATATAACGCTTAATGTTCCTATAGTATCCGCTGCTATGGACACAGTGACTCAAAGTTCTATGGCAATAGCTATGGCGCAAGAGGGAGGAATTGGTGTTTTGCATAAAAATATGACTATTGAGCAGCAGGCTGCTAAAGTTAGAAAAGTAAAACGTGCTGAGTCAGGAATGATTATCGATCCTGTAACTTTACCGTTGACTTCTACAGTTGCAGATGCTAAAAATGCTATGAAGGAATATGGTATTGGCGGTATTCCAATTGTAGATGAAAATAAAATTCTAAAAGGTATTGTAACTAATAGAGATTTGCGTTTTGAAAAAAATGGCGCAAGAGCTATTGTTGAGGTTATGACTACTGAAAATTTAGTGACCGTTCCAGAAGGTACTTCTCTAGAGCAAGCAGAAATTGTTTTACAAGGACATAAAATTGAAAAATTACCAGTTGTAAATGACAAGTATGAATTGGTTGGTTTAATTACATTCAGAGATATTACTAAATTGACTCAAAAACCAAACGCAAATAAAGATAAATTTGGACGTTTAAGAGTAGCTGCTGCCTTAGGTGTTACTGCTGATGCGGTAGAAAGAGCAACTGCTTTAGTAAACGCTGGAGTTGATGCTGTAATCATTGATACAGCTCACGGACATACAAAAGGTGTTGTAGATGTATTAAAAGCGGTAAAAGCTAAATTTCCAGAATTAGATGTTATAGTAGGTAATATTGCTACTCCAGAAGCGGCTAAATATTTAGTTGAAAATGGTGCTGATGGTGTAAAAGTAGGTATTGGTCCAGGCTCAATATGTACAACTCGTATTGTCGCTGGTGTAGGATTTCCACAATTTTCTGCTGTACTTGAAGTAGCTGCGGCTATAAGAGGAACAGGTGTTCCCGTAATTGCTGATGGTGGAATACGTTACACAGGTGACATTCCTAAAGCAATTGCAGCGGGTGCTGACTGTGTTATGCTAGGATCATTGCTTGCAGGTACAATGGAATCTCCTGGAGAGACTATTATATTCGAAGGAAGAAAATTCAAGTCTTATCGAGGAATGGGTTCTGTTGAAGCGATGCAAGAAGGTTCGAAGGATCGCTACTTTCAAGATGTTGAAGATGATGTTAAGAAATTAGTTCCAGAAGGAATTGTAGGTCGTGTGCCATACAAAGGCGAATTAAACGAGAGTATGCAACAGTTTATTGGTGGTCTTCGTGCAGGAATGGGTTATTGTGGTTCAAAAGACATTCCAACTTTGCAAGAGACTGGACGTTTTGTTAGAATTACTGCCAGTGGAATTAATGAAAGTCATCCTCATAATGTGACTATTACAAAAGAAGCTCCAAATTATTCAAGATAAATTTCTTTTTGAAATCTAAAAAAGGCTATTAAAATAATTTTAATAGCCTTTTTTTTATTCGTACCTAATCTCTTTTTGGTGCGTTTTTCTTATCTCTTTTTTCTTCTTTCTTTTCCTTTGCTGTTTTTAAAGGCTCTTTTTTCGCAACTTTCTTTGCGTCTTGACTTTTTGCCATGATCTAGATATTTAAAATTAGGTTTAATTATTGTAAGTAAATATATGTAATTTTTTTTGATTTCGAATCAATAAAAAGTTTAAAAAAATCCCCAACTACTTTAGTAATTGAGGATGTATATTTAAAATTTCGAATTAGATAGTTTTAAATTTTATTTACTTTTATTTCTTCTTTAGAATTTTGTATTCTTCGTAACATCCGCTTATCGCATCCATTATCTGCAAGTCATTTGCCGTTTGAATAAATGATTCAGAATAGTTACAACGTTGTAAAATTTCAGCTATTTCATTTTTTTCAACTCCTAATAGAACAGCAATCATCTCTCTATCAAATTTAGATTCTAAAAGATTTCTAACGGTGTCATCCTTTTTCATCTCCTTTAATTTCTTCAATTCTTTAGGGTTTTTACCAAAGAAATTGTAGAGAACGTCTGCAGGATTAAAAATTGATCCTAGGACTCTTCCAAATGCGTTAGGAGAATATTCACCAGCTTCATAACCTTGAGTAAGTCCAGAAATACTATATCTAAAGTTTTCTTTGATAGGAATGATTTTAGTGTCAACTTCTAGATAACCAGTTAAGTTGAATGGTCGAATTACAACTTCTTCAAGTGCAATTGCTTTTTCTGTTAGTTGGATTTTTGTGCTTTTGTTTTTTATCCAGTCATTAGTAACGCGCACGCGTAACGATTGGAATCCTAAGCTAGTTATGTGTAGCGTGTCATTTACTTGAACATCTAGTTCAAAGTAACCTCCTAAATCAGTAGTGGCACCTCTTACTTTGTTGACATTAATTATATTAACGCCTACTAAGGGTTCCCGGGTAGTATTACTAATAATTATACCATTAACTTTCTGTGAAGGCTCTTTAACTTGCGCAATTGCAGTTATAGATAGGACTAAAAAAAAGAAAACTACAAAATGTTTCATATGTTAATTTAAAACTTTAAAAGTAATAAATCAAGATTGAATATTTTGTAGTTTCCTTATATAATTATAAGAAGATTAACAATGAATGTTAGTCTCTTCTTGGTCTTCTTGGTCTTGGTGAATCACCAAAGCTTTCAGAGCGTCTAGGTGCTCTATCAGATGAACCTTCAGTTCTAGGTCTGTCAGATGTAAATCCACCTTCTCTTCTAGGACCGAAACCACCTTCTCTTGGAGCTGAATTTCTATCGCTTCTAAATCCGCCACCTGAAGAACCTTCTCTTCTTGGAGCAAAACTTCCTTCTCTTCTTGGAGCAGAACTTCTTCCACCACCAAAACTTCCACCTGAGCTTCTTCCATTATGGTCACGTCTTCCGCCACCATCATTTTTAGAAATTTCAACATTGATTCTACGTCCTTCTAATTGAACGTTATTCAAAACTTCCATTACTTTATCAGTATGTTCAGGATCTGTATTAAAGAAAGAGAATCCTTCTTTTACATCCACTTTGAAAACGTCATCACGACCTAAGTCTAATGTTTCTTTCAAGTAATCTTTTAATGACATCCAATCGAAGTTATCTCTAGAACCTATGTTCACGAAATATCTTGTTGCACCACCATTGTTGTTTTCTCTTGGAGCACCATCTCTATCATCACGCTCGCGTCTTTCGCCAGATTGAGTAGAAATATCTCTTGTTTTCTTATAATAATTGATAAAACGGTTAAATTCAACTGAAACCATTTTCTTAATCAATTCTTCTTTTGACAAGTCTTCAAGAACGCTATTAATAGCAGGTAAGTAGTTGTCGATTTCGTGATCAACTTCTGTATCTTTAATTTTAGTAGCTAAGTGCAATAATTGAATTTCGCAGATTTCAATTCCAGAAGGAATTGTTTTTTCTTCGAATTTTTGCTTGATGATTCTTTCAATAGAAGAAATCTTGCGCAATTCACTTTTAGTAACGATTACAATAGAAGTTCCTAATTTACCAGCACGACCAGTACGACCTGAGCGGTGATTGTAAGTTTCGATTTCGTCAGGTAATTGGTAGTTTACAACGTGAGTAATGCTATCAACGTCAATTCCACGTGCAGCAACGTCAGTAGCTACAAGCATTTGGATTTGGTGACCTCTAAAAGATTTCATTACACCGTCACGTTGCGCTTGAGATAAATCTCCGTGCAATGCAGCAGCACTATATCCGTCTTCTACTAATTTTTCAGCAACAGCTTGTGTATCACGTTTTGTTCTACAAAAAACTACTGAGAAAATGTCTGGATTAGCATCAGCTAAACGTTTCAACGCTTCGTAACGATCACGTGCATTCACTAAGTAATACTCGTGAGAAACTGTAGCTGAACCTGAATTTTTAGCTCCAACTGTAATTTCAATTGGATCTTTCATGAATTGTTTTCCAATACGTGCTACTTCAGCAGGCATTGTTGCAGAGAATAACCATGTGTTTTTGTCGTCTGGCGTAGTAGAAAGGATGTTTACGATATCTTCGTAGAAACCCATGTTCAACATTTCGTCAGCTTCGTCAAGAATACAATAGTTGATTTGAGAAATGTTAACCAATCCTCTATTAATCATATCTTGCATTCTTCCTGGAGTTGCCACAATAATTTGTGCACCTCTCTTTATGTCTCTCGCTTGATCTGTAATGCTAGCTCCACCGTAAACTGCTACCACATTAATACCTTTTTCGTATTTAGAGTAGTTTTTAATTTCGTTGGTAATCTGCAAACAAAGTTCGCGTGTTGGAGATAAAATTAATGCTTGTGTGTTTCTGTTGTTAGCATCAATTTTTTGGATAACTGGAAAACCAAATGCTGCCGTTTTCCCTGTCCCTGTCTGAGCCAACGCAACCATATCTGTATCTTTTTCCAATAATAGGGGAATCGCTTTCTCCTGTACTTCGGTCGGACTTTCAAATCCTAGATCTAAAATCGCCTTCAGTAACGATTCACTCAATCCTAATTGTTCAAATTTATTCATATGTATTTTTAAAATAGGGTGCAAAATTACTGTTAATTATTCATATATGCTAATGCTATTTTAAGAATTATTAATTTATTGTGATTTGATTATCAGATTGTTATCTTTCTATTTATGAATTACGGAATTTTATTTAGATTGAAAAATGCTAAATATTCATTTTTAGACTATAATATAAATCTAAAAACTACTATTTTGGTGTTATTACTGCGTAGCCTGTAAAAATTTAATTAATTCGTGAGTTGCTTTTCCTCTATGACTGATTTCATTTTTTATTTCAGCGCTAATTTCAGCAAAAGTTTCATTGTAACCAGCAGGTTTGAAAATTGGATCATAACCAAAGCCTCCAGTTCCGGTCTTTTCTAAAGTGATTTCACCATCGGCAATACCAGTAAATAGTTTTTGTTTTCCCCCTAAATTTAAGGCAACTACAGTTTTAAATCGTGCAGTTCTATCATTTTTAAGAGATAATGCTTGTAATAGTTTATTCATGTTGTCATCGGGATTACATTGCAGTCCAGCATATCGCGCTGAAAAAACACCTGGAGCTCCGTCTAAACTATTTACTTCGAGACCGGTATCATCAGCAAAGCAATCATGACCGTAATTTTTAGTCACATAATCTGCTTTTAAAATTGCATTTCCTTCTATAGTATCAGCTGTTTCTGGAATTTCTTCAAAACATCCGATGTCCTCTAAACTTAGAATTTTTATGGTTTCAGGAAGCATACTTTGAACTTCTCTTATTTTATTTTTGTTATTTGATGCGAAAACCAGTTGCATGATATGTTTTTTAGGATTGACTTTTCAAATATACATTTTTTAAATAAATGATAGAAGTAAGGCAGTAATAGCAGAATGATGAGATATTCTACAATCATGATTTTAATACCTCGTCACACTTTTTAAATTATCTGGGAAATAAAGGTCTGCTAAATGTGTGAACTCATCACCACGCATGAATATATTGATATCCACGTCAGCAAAACTACTCTTTCCTGCTGCAGCTAAGAGTTCGTTTGCCGCATGTAAAGTATTGCGATGAAAATGAAAAACACGTTCTGATTTATCACTTACTACTAAACCTTTCATTAACATCTTATCTTGTGTTGCAACTCCCGTTGGACAAGTATTAGTATTGCATCGAAGTGCTTGTATACAACCTAAAGAAAACATGAATCCACGAGCACTATTACACATGTCTGCACCTAATGCTACTGCTTTTAAAATGGAATATCCAGAAATTATTTTACCGCTACATATAACACGTATTTTATCTCTAATACCATAAAACACTAAAGTTTTATTTACAAATATAAGTGCAGGTTCATATGGCATACCAACTCCATCACTAAATTCTAATGGAGCAGCACCAGTTCCACCTTCTGCACCGTCAACTGTTATAAAATCTGGGTAGCAATTCTGTGCCACCATTGCTTCACAAATAGCTTCAAATTCGGTTGTTTTACCAATGCATAATTTAAAACCAATTGGTTTTCCGTTAGAAAGTCTGCGAAGTTCAGAAATGAATGTTATCAAACCATTAGTATCTGAAAAAGCAGAATGCCCGGGAGGTGATAGAATAGTTGTGTGCGGTTCTACACCTCTTATTTTTGCAATTTCTTCCGTATTTTTTGTGGCAGGTAAAACACCTCCATGCCCAGGTTTAGCACCTTGGGATAATTTGATTTCTATCATTTTTACTTCGGGAAGATTTGCTTTTTGTTCAAATTTTTCAGCATCAAATCCTCCTTCTGCGTTACGACAACCAAAATAACCAGTGCCTATTTGCCATGTTACGTCACCGCCTTGTTGATGAAATTGCGTTAAACCTCCTTCCCCAGTGTTGTGGTAAAAATTTCCTTTTTGTGCTCCTTTATTTAAAGCTACGATTGCATTTTCACTTAAAGAACCAAAACTCATTGCTGAAATATTTAATAAGGAAGCGGAGTACGGTTGTTTACAATCCGGTCCACCAACTAAAACGCGCGGAAGTTCTTCATTTACTGTTGCCGGAAATATGGAATGCTTGATTCCTTCATAACAAGATTGATTAATGTCTAACTGAGTTCCAAAAGGAGTTGTAGCATCAATATTTTTGGAACGCTGATACGCTAAACTACGTTGACTGCGAGAGAATGGCTTACCATCAGTGTTTCGCTCAATGAAATATTGCTGAATTTCTGGAGCGATCATTTCAAAAAGATATCTAAAGTAACCCAGCACTGGGAAGTTTCTTAAAATCGCATGTTTATGTTGAACGCTGTTCGCATAACCAACTAACAATAAAATTACCAAAACCGCCATAAATATAAGACCTACATCAAATAAAAGATAAATCGCGAAAGTGATAATTAGTAAAGCTATCCCGAATATAAAAAAGTTTTTTCTCATTTCTAAAATTGTTTAACCTCTAAAATAGAAAGAATATTAATTATTTCAAGTCTTTGCGCTGTTTATTTAAAAATAATAGCTTTTATTTAACAAATATTAAAGTTTGTATTACCTAACGCAAACAGCATTTTATAAGAATACCTATTAATATTTGCCTAATTATAATTCGCCCCAATGAATCAAAAAAGACGCAAACAGATTTCTTCAGTTTTAAAATTGCTGTTTTTTATTTTGTTCTACTCCAATACGCACTCCCAATACGTATTTAATAGCGATGAAGTTCCTGATAGGATTTCGTTACACAACCATACAATCATGGTTATTGTCGCTAATCGCGATTTGAATATCAATTATATAGTTACAAACTTTAACTCCTTAAATCCTTCGAAGCTTAAAACTGAAAATGATGATTTAGGCTTTACGCAAAATAATTTCTGGTTAAAAACAGTCTTAAGAAACAATACCAACAATAAGTTATCATATTATCTAGAGACAGCTAGGCCTTTGACAGATCTTGTCGAATTATACACTATTGATGAAGCTACAGTAATAATTACAAAAAGAATAAGTGGCGACTTAATCCCGTATTCCAAACGTAGTTTTGATAATCGAAAAATTATTTTTAAGATCGAAATTGCTCCGCAATCGAGTCAACAGCTGTTTATACACCTAAGAAGTGATGGCGAAGCAATAAAAATTCCGATGATTTTATATTCATCAGAAAGTTTTATAAAAATGATTGCTAACGAGCAGTTATTCTTTGGAATATTTTATGGGATTCTGCTTCTAGCTGCAATTGTCTATTTCTTCTTCTTTTTGGCCTTGAGCGAGAAAGTATTCTTGTATTATAGTTTATATGTGTTTTTCATGGGCCTGCTGCAATTTGCGTTAGATGGATTTTTCTTTAAATTCGTTACGCCAAATGGAGGATGGTTTTCAAATCATGCCGTGCTATTTATTGCGATAGTAGCAGTTTTTCTATCAGGGAAGTACAGTGAATTGTTTTTGAAGATTAAGGATAACAGTAAAAATATCTATACTTTATTTAATGTTGCTTACGTATTATTGTTCACTCTTTTATTGATAACCATTCTATTCCCATCGCTTCTTCTAGCATCTTATATCTTTGTAAATGTTCTAACTTTAATATTTCTACTTTTAATAATATTCTCGATCGGTCACCTTTATTATACTAAAAAATCGATTGATCCTTTTTTTACCACTGGAATTTCATTCTTAATAATTGGTTTTACCATTTTTATATTATACAATTTCGGAATTCTGCCTGATAATTTTTTCACGAAGTATAGCGCTAAAATAGGTTCGGGATTAGAAGTAATTTTCTTATCTCTTTCGATGTCTAACTTAATTAGAAATCTAAAAAATGAGAAAAATGAATTGAATCGTTTGGCATTAATTCGATCTGAAGAAATGAATGATTTAAAATCATACTTTTTGTCTAATATCAGTCACGAACTGAGAACACCACTTAACGCTATTATGAATTTAATTGATTCGATAAGCACTGAAGTCGAAGATGAAAAGATTCTTAAAAAATGTCAGATTATTAAATATTCATCTAATAGTTTACTGAGTTCAGTAAACGATATCTTAGATTTCTCAAAAATTGAAAAGGATGAATTGAAGTTAGAAATGATGCCATTTGATTTTTTGAAAGTTATGGAGAATCTGAATTTTAATGCCAGTAATATTGCTGCTGAGAAAGGCCTTAGCTTCGATTTTAGTAAGTCGAATTCTGTTCCAAATTTTCTCATTGGAGATGAAGCGCGATTGACACAAATTATCAATAACGTTTTAAACAATGCTATTAAGTTTACATCAGAAGGTGGAGTGAAATTCACTGTTGATAGTGTAATGAAGGCGCAAAATAGAGCAAGTTTGAAATTTACAGTTGTTGACTCTGGAATTGGTATACCAAAAAATAAAATTGATAGTATTTTTGATTCTTTTTCGCAAAATAATATTGATAACAAAAGGAAATTTGGCGGATTAGGATTAGGCCTTTATATCGTAAAGACATTAGTCGATATGCAAAATGGAACAATAAAAATGACCAGCGAAATCAATAAAGGAACCGCATTTGAAATAATGTTAGATTTTGATGTAGAAGTAAAGGAGCAGGTTGTACTTGTCGAGCAGGCGCCAATCGTCTGCGATTTGAAAGGCAAAATCATTTTAGTTGTTGAAGATAATCCTATCAATCAGATGGTTATTAAAATGATTACAAAAAAATGGCTAAATACTGAGGTAGCTTATGCTAATAACGGCGAGGAAGCAATTGAGCTATTGAAAAAGAGTCATTTTGATATTATATTAATGGATCTTCAAATGCCTGTGATGGACGGTTACGAAGCTACAATTGCTATTAGAAATGGGGAGGCGGGAGTTACAAATACAAACATCCCTATTATCGCAATTACAGCTGATGTAATGGAAGGTACAAAACAACGTGTGAGTGAAATAGGGATGAATGACTATCTTTCAAAACCAGTTAAAAAAGAGATCTTATACGAATCTATTTTAAAATTAGTTTAACTGTAACGTAAACGGACATAAACGTGTTTTATTCCTTTCTTATCAGAATCACGTTCGTCTATTTCCAAGATATCAGTTAACGATTTTAACATAGGAGTTAATTTCGTAAAGCCATAATTTCTAGGATCAAATTCCGGTTTTCTTTTTACAATAAAATTCCCAACGTCTCCTAAAAATGCCCAACCGTCGTCGTCACAAATGTCTTCGATAGTAGTTTCTAGCAACTCTATTGTGCTAGTATCTATTTTATTCAGTGATTTTTCTACCGGTTTTTCTACTGGTTTTTCTACTGGTTTCTTCGTGTCTGTTGTTAGTTTCTTTTTAGCTTTCTTCTTAATAGCACCATCTAAAACTTCGATATAGATAAATCGATCACATGCTACGATGAATGAATTAGGTGTTTTTTGTTCTCCAATTCCAATTACTTTCATCCCTGATTCTCGTAATCGAATGGCTAAACGTGTAAAATCAGAATCGCTGGAAACTATGCAAAAACCATCTACCTTATCAGAATAAAGTAAATCCATTGCATCGATAATCATTGCAGAATCGGAAGAGTTTTTCCCAACAGTGTAGCTGTATTGTTGGATTGGAGTAATAGCGTGTTCTAATAAAACACTTTTCCAACCGCCAGCATTAGGTTTAGTCCAGTCGGCATATATACGTTTAGTAGTTGGAGTTCCAAATTTGGCTATTTCTTCCATCATTCCCTTTACATTACTGTATGGAACGTTGTCGGCATCAATTAGCACTGCCAGTTTTAATTCTTTTATATCTTGTGACATTTTCTTGTGTATTAATTGTTCTTTTCTTTAAGTAGAACTGAATTTTTATAAATTATTTTTTTATTTTAACTAATGTTAAAGTAAAAAGAAGCTTTTTTAAAACGATTTTTGTAAATTGACTTTTATATCAATTGAAATTATATCGAATGCAATTTTTCTGTTGCTCGAAAAGTACTTAACAATACTATGAAATTTAAAAACACTTGATTGTCAAATCCTTTTGGGATTGATTAAGTGTCTTATTAACCTCTTTGTTTTTTGAATTTCAATATCGAAATGCTTAAATTAAGTTTTTGTAGATTCAAATATACAAAGTTTAATAATAAAAATAGATATTTAAAAGATTGGAGTAAAAACGTTTTCTGTCGCTATCTATAGCGTCAAAGGTTAATTTGGGCTAGAATAATTGATATGCTATTAAGTGAAAATTAGCGCGTTCTTCGCGTTAAAATAAACAAAAAAAAATATATCTCGATTCAAGTCCTTTATAAAATTTAAATAATTATTTTTGCAACTTCTTAAAATTAAAATTATTACTTGATATATTATGGTAAAAGATTTATTCGAAAGGATTCAAAACAATAAAGGACCATTAGGGAAATGGGCTTCACAAGCTGAAGGTTATTTTGTTTTTCCAAAATTAGAGGGTGAACTAGGTCCAAGAATGCAGTTTGGTGGAAAGAATATTTTGAACTGGAGTTTGAATGATTACTTAGGACTTGCTAATCACCCAGAGGTGCGTCAAGCAGATACGGACGCAGCTGCACAGTTTGGTGCTGCTTATCCTATGGGAGCTCGTATGATGAGTGGTCAAACTAAATATCATGAACAATTAGAGAATGAATTGGCTGCTTTTGTTATGAAAGAATCTGCTTATTTATTAAATTTTGGTTATCAAGGAATGGTATCTATTATTGATGCTTTGGTAACTAAAAATGATGTTATTGTTTACGACGTTGATGCACATGCTTGTATTATAGATGGTGTTCGTTTACACATGGGGAAACGTTTTACGTATCGCCATAACGACGTAGAAAGCATGGAGAAAAATCTTCAACGTGCTACTAAGTTAGCAGAAGAAAATGGTGGTGGAATATTATTCATTACAGAAGGTGTTTTCGGAATGCGTGGACAACAAGGAAAGCTGAGAGAAGTTGTTGAAATGAAGAAAAAATACAACTTTCGTTTGCTAGTTGATGATGCACACGGTTTTGGTACACTTGGTAAAACAGGAGCTGGAGCAGGTGAGGAGCAAGGAGTTCAAGATGATATTGATGTATACTTTTCTACTTTTGCAAAATCAATGGCTAACATTGGTGCTTTCGTAGCAGCAGATAAAGATATTATCGATTATTTGAAATACAATATGCGTTCTCAAATGTTTGCTAAATCTTTACCTATGATTCAAACAATTGGATCGTTGAAACGTTTGCAATTGTTACGTGACAACCCTGGTTTAAAAGATAAATTATGGGAAAATGTAAATGCATTACAAAGCGGACTTCGTAGTAAAGGATTTAATATAGGTGATACGAATACATGTGTAACTCCGGTATATCTTGAAGGTAGTGTTCCAGAAGCTATGGTTATGGTTAATGATTTAAGAGAAAACTATGGTATTTTCTTGTCTATCGTAATCTATCCTGTAATTCCTAAAGGGATGATATTGTTAAGAGTTATTCCTACAGCACCTCACACGATTGATGATATTAATGAAACATTAGTAGCTTTTGAAGCAATTCGTGAGAAATTACTAAATGGTACATATAAGGAAATTGCTTCTCGTACAACAGTTGATTTAGACGCTTAGCAAAATAAATAAGAAGTTTTTTCTAAACTTCCTTTAAATACTAACTCTAGTTTTATAAAACTAAAGTTTGACAAAAGAAGAAATCCATTTGCTATTGCGAATGGATTTTTTTTTGGACTCAATATTTTATTGCCCTCCTATATTTTGAGAAAGTAAAAATTTATTTAAGAATTTAATATGCTAATTCCATTTTTTTTCAGTCTTGTGATTCAAAACATAATTAGAACTTAATTCTTTTGCTACAACCCAAATAGTACTCTCAAAAATAAACAATCTAATTGGTTTTTAAGCAAGTGAGATTATATTACTATTATGTTTATAAAAGTTTAGTATAAGTACATCTTCTTTTATGCACAACCGTGTTAAAATGTTTCCATAAATTAATACTTGCTGCATTATCAGCTAACTCGGGTGTTCTAAAACAATTTAGAATTCCCCTTTCTTTAAAAGTTTCGTAATATTCTTTAAAAATAACTGCTGTTACCGCTTTGTTTTGATATTCTGGTGCTACACCAATAAGATAAAAAAGAACGTCTTTACTTTGTTTTTTTGCTTTAAGTAAATGTATAAATCCAAAAGGAAACAACTTTCCATTCGCCTTTTGTAATGCTTCAGTGAATGAAGGCATTACAATGCTAAAAGCGACAAGATTTTTATCTTTGTCCTCAACAAATTTAATGTATTCTGGATTGATGAAGCTAATATATTTCTTTTTGAAATATTCCTTTTGTGTGTCGGAAATAGCTACGAAAGAGGATAAGGAGGCGTAAGATTTATTAAATAAATCAAACATTTTATCTATATGAGGCATAACCTCTTTAGTAGTCTTAAAATTTAGCGCTGTCAATTGGTATCTTCTCTTTACCAAATCATTCGCTTTTTCAAAAAACTCTGGTTTTACGTTTTCAAATGGGAATTTGCTCTCAATATATTCTTTCTCCTTTACGTAACCTAATTGTTCAAAGTGAGCTGCATAATACGGATTGTTATACCAAGTAATCATGTTTCCTATTTCATCAAAACCTTCAGTCAAAACACCTACTTTATCTAGGTTAGAAAAACCTATTGGTCCTTCTACGCATTCTAAATTATTTTTACGCCCTAGTTCATAAACTTTTTCTAAAAGTACTTTCGTAACTTCTACATCATCAATGACATCAAACCAGCCAAAACGAACTTTCTTTTTGTGCTGATCATTTACTTCGCTCCAGTTTATAATTGCCGTTATTCTTCCAACTATTTCATTGTTTTTTTTTGCAACATAAAAATAAGCTTCTGCTGTTTCGAATGCAGGATTTTTTTCTTTATCAAAACCCTCTAATTCATCTGAAATTAGCGGAGCAACCCAGTTTTTATTGTTTTTGTAAAGAGAAAAAGGAAACTTTATATATTCTTTTAATTCACTTTTACTTTTAGCTTCGTGTATTGTAATCATCGTTTTTGTAAAATTCGGTATTTATCCTTTTTTTGTTTTTGCTGCTCTTCTTCTTCCTTTCTTTTCGGCATCGCCTGAATCTACTTTCATTCTTACTTCTTTATAATTAGCATCGTATCGCCATGAAAAACCAATTCCTCCATATAGAATAGAGGGAGTTGTTTTTAAACTATTACTAATCGAAGCATCTATTTGCATGTCTTTATTCAATAAATAAGCGGCGCCACCTCTTATAATTGCATCGCTATAGAAGTCACTCTTATAACCTTGATTTTCGACAAAACCAGACCATTTCTCACTAAACCCTCTAGTTAATGTCAAGACGTATCCATAGCTCGGAAAATCAGTGCCTATGTAATCAGCTATAATGTTAGTGACAAAAACCCATCTACCATCTCCAAGATGATTTTGTGTAATTAACATCACTTTTGGTGAAATTTCAGCTGCAGGTGAAAAAGCATAAGGATTGTTAGAAAAATTTAAATTTGCACCAGCAAATACTGAGACTGCTGGAAGTAATTGATGCCAATTAAAAGCACGATTTGCTTTCCAACTGTACAAATTTATTTTCTTTTCATAATTTTTGAAAGGATCGTAAACTAAGTATTTAGCTCCGAAAACGGTTTTCTTTAACGCAGATTGTTGTTCACTTCTGAAATTTTCAATATGTTGTTGACTTTGATATTGAAAATCTGCAATTAGTTCTAGAGGTTCAAAAAATAATCCCCAACGTAACATCATGTCGACACCAAAACCGTTATTCTCATAATTAAGTAAATCATGCTTTTCTTTAATTCCGTAGATTCCAGTTTCTATTTGAAAAACAGATTTTCCTACTGCAAAAGCTGACATCGTTTCTCCAGGTCTATTTGAATTAATTTGGTCTGTATGTTGTCCGAAATTAATCAAAGGAAGTAGGAGAACGGCAACGATAAGTATGATTTTTACTTTTGACATAATTAATTATTGAGTTAAAAAGCGGCAAGGTGTTTCAAATATACTATATTTTATTATTTATTTAAGAATGATATCTTAATTTTGACCTTTTGATTTATTAATTTTGAAAAAAAAATACATTTATGCAAACAGCTTCATTTACTGGTTTTATAAAAGCAATTTTTTATATTATCGCATTCTACTACGTGTTCCGTTTTTTAGCAAAATTGTTTTTGCCTTTAATCGTAAAAAAAGTAGTTGAAAAAGCTGGGCAGAATATGCAACAGCAACAACAGCAGAATAATTGGCAGAAAACTCAAAACAAAGAAGAAGTTATTTATAATCCAACAAATGCTAAAAATCCCCGTGAGACCAAAAAAGTGGGGGACTATGTTGATTACGAAGAAATAGATTAAGTTTGCCGTTTTAATAAGCTATTTACTTTAATCCAAACTTTTTTTAAATTGAAAATAATAAATAAGTTCTATCCACACGCTCTAGCCATACTTGGTTTTATTCTTATTTCTTTAATTTATTTTTATCCTGTTTTACAAGGAAAGCAAATCTCTCAATCAGATATTGTTCAATACACTGGAATGGCTAAGGAGCAAAATGACTTTAGAGCTACAGATAATATTGAGCCTTTCTGGACGAATTCTGCTTTTGGTGGAATGCCCACGTACCAGTTGGGAGCTAAATATCCTCACGATTACATAGGTGCGATAGATGATGCATTACGTTTTTTACCACGTCCTGCAGATTATTTATTTTTATACTTTTTAGGGTTTTATGGCTTGATGTTGGTTCTAAAGATAGATCCGCTAAAAGCATTTTTTGGAGCATTAGCTTTTGGTTTATCAACCTATATGATTATTATTTTAGGTGTGGGACACAATGCTAAAGCACATGCTATAGCTTATATGCCATTAGTTATCGCAGGTTTTATTTTGGTTTTCCAAAAAAAATATATTCTCGGAGGATTGATTACGCTTTTTGCGACAGCGCTAGAAATAAGTGCTAATCACTTCCAAATGACTTATTATTTATTGATTTTCTTACTAATACTTTCTGGTTATTTTATTTATCAGCAAGTACAAGAGAAGGATTATAAAGCGATGCTTTATTCTTTTGGGACATTACTAGTTGCGGGTATTTTCGCAATAGGTGCAAATGCGACAAATTTATTAGCAACCACAGAATATACTGATTTTAGTATCCGTGGTAAAAGTGAATTAACTTTTAATCCAAATGGTTCAAAGAACGAAACGACTAGTTCGATGAGTAAAGACTATATTACTGAATATAGTTACGGAATTGTTGAGAGTTTAAATTTGGTTGTACCAAGATTATTTGGTGGTTCAAATAATGAAGCAGTGGGAAGAGACAGTCATATGTATGAATTTATGATTGGTCAAGGAGTTCCAGAAGCACAAGCAACGGATTTTGTTTCAGGAATGCCAACTTACTGGGGTGATCAGCCCATTGTTGCCGCGCCAGCTTACATTGGTGCAGTGGTTTTCTTTCTTGCGGTATTAGCTCTTTTTACTGACAAACGTAAAATTAAATATGTATTTCTTTCTGGTGCAATAGTGGCATTGATTCTTTCGTGGGGAAAAAATTTCTCCTTAATTACTGATTTCTTTATTGATTACATTCCTTTATACGACAAGTTTAGAGCGGTTTCTTCGATACAAGTTGTTCTTGAACTTTGCTTTCCAGTTTTAGCCATGATGGGACTACAATCGTTCTTTCAGCTAGACAAGAAAGCACAATGGAAAGGAATTTATGAATCAGCGATTTTAGGATTAGGAATCATTGTAATACTATTTTTAAGTAAAAGCATGTTTAGCTTTTCGAGTGCTAATGACGGTGCTTACGAGCAGAGTTACGGTCCTGAATTTGTAAACGCTTTGAAGCTTGATCGAATGAGTTTATATAGCGCAGATTTATTGCGTTCTGGATTCTTTATGCTTGTGACCGCTGGAATTTTGTGGTTTGCAATGAAAGATAGATTGGCTCAAAAATCAGCAATTATAACTGTAGGTCTAGTAATGGTTGCAGATTTATTTTTTGTCGCTAAAAATTATGTCTCAGCAAAAGATTTTGTTAGAGGAAGCGAAGTGACAATGCCTTTCACTGAAACGCCAACGGACGCACAAATTTTGAAAGACACATCAAATTATAGAGTTTTTGAAGTCGCAGATGTATTAGGAGCTCGTGCTTCCTATTTCCATAAATCTATAGGTGGTTACAGTGCAGTTAGACCAAGAAGGATGCAGCAATTAGTCGATTACCAAATCGCTAAAAATAATATTGAGGTATTGAGCATGCTTAATGTGAAATATGTTATTCAAAGAGATAAGGAAGGAAATGAATTCCCAACCGCTAACCCAGATGCTAATGGAAACGCTTGGTTTATTACTCAAGTTGAATCTGTTACTTCAGCAGATGGCGAGATGAAAGCGTTAGATAGCTTAGATTCTAAAAATGTAGCTATTATAAATGAAAAAGAATTTAAGGTTAGTAAAAAGGCTTTCCCCAAAGATGATTTGGCAACAATTAATTTATCTTCTTACAAACCAAATCATCTAATATACAATTCAAATAACAGCAACGAAGGTTTAGCAGTTTTTTCTGAAATGTATTATGGAAAGGGATGGAATGCTTACATCGATGGTAAAAATGCAGATCATATTAGAGTTGATTATGTTTTACGAGGATTGCAAATTCCAGCAGGTAAGCATACTGTAGAATTCAAATTTGAACCGCAAGTAATAAAAACAGGAAGTACAATAACTTTAATAAGTGGTTTTGGAATCTTGTTATTATTAGTTGGAGGTATTTACTTCGAAAAGAAACGTTTTGATAAAGGCGAAGGAACTGCGATATAAATGGAAAAAGATTCTGTAATTGAAAGCAGTAGCACTTTAGTGCATAAGGAAAATAAAAAAGTTCTTATTATCACTTACTATTGGCCGCCTGCCGGCGGACCTGGTGTACAGCGGTGGTTGAAGTTCGTTAAATATCTTCCAGATTTCGGAATTCAACCAATTGTCTACATTCCTGAAAATCCGACGTACCCAATTCTTGATGAAAATCTAGTACAAGAAGTTTCAGAGAAGGCAATCATTCTGAAACAGAAAATTTTTGAACCGTATCAATTAGCGTCGGTTTTTTCGAAAAACAAAACTAAGAAAATCAGTTCTGGAATAATTCCAAATCAAAAGAAGCAGTCTTTCTTAGATAAAACTTTCCTCTGGATTCGGGGAAATCTTTTTATTCCTGATGCTCGTGTGTATTGGGTTAAGCCATCGGTATCTTATTTAGAGAAGTATATTGTAGATCACAATATCGATACTATAATTACATCCGGACCGCCTCATAGTTTGCATCTCATTGGACTAAAATTAAAAAATAAATTAAATGTAAAATGGTTTGCTGATTTTCGGGATCCTTGGACTACTATAGGATATCACAAATCATTACGATTGTCCAGTTTTGCAGCTAAAAAGCATAAATTTTTAGAACATCAGGTTTTAAATTCAGCCGATTGCATTATCGTAACAAGTAAAACTACTAAAATTGAATTTGAAGCGATTACAAGCAAACCTATTGCTGTAATTACGAATGGTTATGACACGGAGCAAGTTGGAAAACAAACTTTAGATTCTAAATTTAGCTTAGCTCATATTGGATCTTTTTTATCTGAAAGAAATCCCATTATTTTATGGGAGAGTTTTACGGAATTAATTCAAGAGGTTCCTGATTTTAAATTTCATTTGCAAATCAAATTAATAGGAGCTGTGAGTCAAGAAGTTTTGGAAACGATCACGCGATTCAATTTAGGTTCTTACGTAAACAATTTGGGATACGTTTCACATCATGAAGCAATTGTACATCAAAGAAAGTCTCAGGTTTTAATGCTAATCGAAATTGATTCCCAAGATACAAAAAGCATTATTCCTGGAAAGTTATTTGAATATTTAGTTTCTAATCGGCCTATCATTGCGATCGGGCCAGAGGATTCAGATTTTGCTGAAATTATTGCAAATACTAATACGGGACAGTTCGTTAAGTATTCAGAGAAAATGAAATTAAAAAGTGTAATTTTGGACTTTTACAATCAATTTTTGGAAGGAAAATTACAATCAAATGGAATTGGTTTACAGAAATATTCCAGAAAAAGTTTGACAAGAGAATTGGCACAATTGATCAATCCGAAAGTATAAACTTTAATATATAACTTTTACGTTTTCATGGGAATAGTATTAAATCAATCTTTAAAGAATACAATAATAACTTATTTAGGCTTTGGGATTGGAGCCATAAACACACTTTATCTTTATCCAGTTCTTCTTGGGGCTACCTTTTACGGTTTAACAAATTACATTACTTCGTGTGCAAATGTTATTATGCCCTTGTTTGCTATCGGTATGCAAAACACATTAGTTAAGTTTTATTCACAATACGAAACGCAAGAGGAAAAGTCTAGATTTCTATCATTTACAGTGCTTTTTCCATTAGTGGTAATCGTTCCCATGTTGTTAGTTTCACTATATTTTTATGATGAGATTTTATTCTTTCTTTCGAAAAAAAATGAAATCGTAAAAAACTTTGTATGGTTGATTCCTTTCATAGGACTTTGTATGGCATATTTCGAAATTTTTTACGCTTGGGCAAGAGTTCACATGCATTCTGTTTTTGGTAATTTTATCAAGGAAGTTGGACTTCGATTATTTTCACTTATACTTTTAATAGCTGTTTATTTTGAATATCTGAGCGTAGAAGGATTTGTTTACGCGACAGCAGCTTTATATCTTCTAGCATTTTTAGTTACTATGTTTTATGCTTTTCATATTGAAAAACCAACTTTTCAATTTTCAATGCCTAAGAATACTAAAGAAATATTAACCTACACTTTCTACATTATTTTGTCAGGTAGTGTGGCTAATTTATTGTTAGATGGTGATAAAATAATGTTGAATCAGTATATGATTATTGATAATATTGCTTTCTATTCTATTGCAACATTTATAGCATTAGTAATATCAGTTCCAAGTAGGGCAATGCATCAAATTGTCTATCCTATCACCGCTAAACTGATGCACGATAACAAATTTGAAGAGTTAAATGTGCTGTACAAAAAGACATCTATTAATCTACAAGTTGTAGGTGGATACGTGATGCTTGGCATCTTTGTAAATATCAATCAGCTTTACGAAATGGTTCCGAAAGAGTATAGCGGCGGAATATTAGTTGTATTCATGATTGGGATTTCAAAATACTTTGACCTAATTTTAGGAAATAATAATGCTATTATATTTAATACAAAGTACTATCGCGCAGTGCTTTTTCTTGGAGTACTTTTAGTTGCGGTCGCTATTGGTTTAAATATGGTATTTATTCCTATGTATGGCATAATGGGTTGCGCTTTTGCAACGCTTTTGTCGATTACTCTGTACAGCTTAGCAAAGTTGCTTTTTGTTGTTAAGCGACTTCATTTATATCCCTTTACACCGGAAACTATTCACTCTTTAATTATTACATTTATCTTGTTCATATCCTTTTATTTCTGGGAGTTTCCGTTTTCTCCAATAATTGCGATAACATGTAAATCTATACTAATAACTGTTGTTTACAC
This sequence comes from Flavobacterium sp. PL12, assembly GCF_039123485.1. NCBI lineage: Bacteria > Pseudomonadati > Bacteroidota > Flavobacteriia > Flavobacteriales > Flavobacteriaceae > Flavobacterium > Flavobacterium sp. PL12. The sequence continues at coordinate 104,301 of NZ_JBANDI010000005.1, read as the reverse complement.
TTACGTCAATTACAAGTTCGTTATTTCTACAGAGATAAATAATGCTATTGATTTGGTTTTAGCAAAAGTGAACAAATTCTTTTAGTCTCAAGTAATTGAGCTAAATATCACTAAAAGTGGGTATTGTAAGATTCTAAATTTGCTATTAATTTTGCTATTGCTTTTTTCAAGCAGTAATCCCAAATAATACATATTAATTATCTTGAATAAAATGAATAGTAACAAAAGTAAAATTGATGCAGATTTAGCAAAGTTTTCATCTTTTCTAAATAAAAAAACGAACAATGGTTTTGTAGTTTTAGAACGAAATGATAAATTACCTTATGCTATTTTGATGAAAAGTAAGAAGAAAGTAGATCACATTTCTAACTTTTTTATATTCTGCGCGACTCTTGGATTATGGTCTATCGCTTGGATTTACATCTCTCAAGTTTCTTCTAAAGCTAAGAAAATACTTATTGCAATAGATGAAGATGGAAATGCCTTTGAAGAAAAGTGTTTTTAATTTACATTTGCAAAATTAAAAACAACTTCAACCATCAATTATGAAAAAAATTTTACTCTCACTTTCAATAATTTTATTGAGTTCTGTTGCTACTTTTTCGCAGTCGACTGCTACAGAATCAGGTAACGGCTCGATCGCTGTAAACAACGATTTTGGTTTACCTAATAAAAATAATGTAAAACTTAGTTTGACAAGTTTAGTTTTTAAAAACTTTCAATTACAGTATGAAAGAAGTTTAACCAAAAGAATTGGAGTTGTAATGGGTTACAGTTTTATTCCAAAAGGTGGTTTGCCGTTCCAAAGCCAAATTGAAGATTTAACGTATGGCGATTCTGAATCGAAAGATATGTTTACAAATGCCGAATTAGGTTATACTGCTTTCACGCCTGAGGTTCGTTTTTATTTAGGGAAAGGTTATGGTAAAGGTTTTTATATTGCACCGTTTTACAGACATATTAAATATGATATATCTAATGTTAATTTTACTTATAATAGCGACTTCGGAGCTAAAGAAGATATTGATTTGGGTGGTAAAATTTTAGCTAATACTTTTGGTGTACAATTTGGAGCTCAATTTAATTTAGGTAAAAATTTAATATTAGACTGGTGGATTGTAGGTCCGCATTACGGAACTTCTAAAGGAGATTTAGTAGGAACTACAAGTAGATTACTTACTCCTAATGAGCAAGCAGCACTGCAAAGAGAGTTAGATGACGTTGAACTTCCTTTATCAGATGTTAAAGTTGAGGTTAATGCAACTGGTGCAAAAATTAATATTAGTGGACCATGGGGAGGAATTCGCAGTGGTGTCAGCTTAGGATATAGATTCTAAAAAAAAACTAAATAACTAAAAAGGGCCGATAAATTAATTATCGGCCCTTTTTTTTATTTCTTCAAAACATTTTTCAAATAAGCTCCTGTTACTGACTTCTTGTTTTTCATAACGTCCTCTGGAGTTCCAACAGCAAGCAGTTTCCCGCCGTTTTCTCCACCTTCCGGGCCTAAATCAATTAGCCAGTCGGCACATTTTATAAGATCAAGATTATGTTCGATAACGATTATTGAGTGACCTTTTTCTATTAAAGCATCAAAAGAATTTAGCAGTTTCTTTATATCATGAAAATGTAATCCCGTTGTTGGTTCGTCAAAAACGAAAAGTGCCTTATCTTTAGTAGCGCCTTTTACTAGAAAAGAAGCAAGCTTAATTCGTTGCGCTTCCCCGCCTGAAAGTGTAGATGAAGATTGTCCTAATTGAACATATCCTAGTCCTACATCTTGAAGCGGCTGCAACTTCTGAATTATTTTAGCTTGTTTATGAGCATTAAAAAAGGCGATTGCATCATCAACAGTCATCGTTAAAATATCGTGAATGTTTTTACCTTCAAATGCTACTTCAAGAACTTCTTTTTTAAATCGTTTTCCATTACAAGTTTCACAAGGTAGTTGAACATCAGCCATAAAGACCATTTCCACATTTATCGATCCTTCACCTTTACACGTTTCGCAACGACCACCATCCACGTTAAAGGAAAAGTGTTTTGCTTGATAGCCTCTTATTTTCGAAAGTTTTTCTCTTGCGTACAGTTCTCTTATGTCATCGTAGGCTTTAATATAAGTTACTGGATTAGACCTTGAACTGCGTCCAATAGGATTCTGATCAACGTATTCAATATGTTTTATCTGTGAAAATGAACCCGTCATTTCGGTAAATTGTCCTGCTTTTTCTCCTATATTTTCAAGCTTTTTCTGCATCGCTGGAAATAATATCTTCTTAACAAGCGTACTTTTTCCACTTCCTGAAACACCAGTAATAACTGTTAAAACGTCTAGCGGAAAAGTAACATCAATATTTTGAAGATTATTTTCTCGTGCTCCTTTTATCTCAATATAATTTTTAAATGCTCTTCTTTTCTTAGGAACTGAAATTTCTAAATCTCCATTTAAATATTTAGCTGTAAGAGAAGTTGATTTCAAAATTTCAGCGTAAGTTCCTTGTGCAACTAATTTCCCTCCTAGAGTTCCTGCTTCAGGTCCGATATCTATAATCATGTCAGCGGCTTTCATGATATCTTCATCGTGTTCAACAACAATTACAGTGTTCCCCAAATCTCGTAAAGAAATCAGTACTTTTATTAGGCGCTCTGTATCTTTTGGGTGTAAACCAATACTTGGTTCATCCAAGATATACATCGATCCAACTAAGCTACTTCCAAGTGAAGTTGCTAAATTAATTCTTTGTGATTCTCCTCCAGAAAGTGTTGCTGAATTTCTATTTAAGGTGAGGTAATCCAAACCAACTTCCGTTAAAAAAGATAATCTATTATTGATTTCTAATAATAAACGTTTTGCAATTTGCTTCTCGTAAGTGTCCAATTCTATACCATCAAAAAACCGAACTAAATGCTTAATAGGTAAATCAACTAAGTCAGAAACTGTTTTCGAATTGATTTTCACATAAGAAGCTTCTACTCTTAAACGCTTGCCTTTACAAGAGTAGCATTTCGTTTTTCCTCTATATCGAGAAAGCATTACTCGATTTTGTATTTTATAGTTTTTCTCTTCTAATTCTTTAAAAAAGGCGTTTAAACCTTGGAAATATTCGTTTCCAGTCCAAATCAATTCTTTTTGATCTTCTGATAATTGAAAAAAAGGTTTATGTATAGGGAAATCAAACTTGTATGCTTTATTCACTAATTCGTCTCTAAACCAACTCATGCTTTCGCCTCGCCATGGGAAAATAGCATTTTCAAAAACGGATAGTGTAGTATTTGGAACTACTAATTCAGCATCTATTCCTATTATATTTCCGTATCCTTCACAAACGGGACATGCTCCATACGGATTATTGAAGCTAAATAGATGAACATTAGGCTCTAGGAAATTCATTCCGTCTAACTCGAAGTTATTAGAGTAAGTGAACTTTACATCAGAGTTTAGTTCTTTTAAATAGCAAATTCCTTTTCCTTCAAAAAAAGCTGTTTGAACTGCATCCGCAAGACGATTATAAAATTCTTCTTCCTCCTTGACGACAATACGGTCTACAATTAGTAAAATTTCTTTTTTGCTTAATGAAGCAGGTAAATCGTCTAAACGAATCATTTCGTTGTTGACTAATATTCTAGCAAAACCTTGCTGCAAGAGTACTTTTAATTTATCTTCTAACTTTCGACCTTCTTCTAAATGAATAGGAGCTAGGAGTAACCACTTACTATCTAGTGGTAAAGATTTTACCTCGTTGACAACATCGGTTACAGTATTTTTTTTAACCTCCCGACCAGAAATTGGCGAATAAGTGCGTCCAATTCTAGCAAAAAGTAATTTGATGTAATCGTATATTTCTGTTGAGGTTCCCACCGTAGAGCGAGCGTTGGTAGTATTCACCTTTTGTTCAATAGCGATCGCTGGAGCAATTCCTTTTATATATTCTACTTTTGGTTTATCTAATCTGCCAAGGAACTGTCTCGCATAAGAAGATAAACTTTCAACATAACGACGTTGTCCTTCTGCATACAAAGTATCGAAAGCTAAACTTGATTTTCCTGAACCGGAGAGACCCGTAATAACTACTAATTTATTTCTAGGAATAGCAACATCTACGTTCTTTAAGTTGTGTACTTGCGCTCCTTTTATGATTATATTTTTCTTTGGATCTAATTTTGAAAGGTCAACTTGCATAAAAATAATAATTTTTACAAAAGTAATCAATTTCTAACAGACAAGTAGAACTGAACAACTCACAAATAATGTTTAAAAACGTATTGCGATCCTGTAGATGAAGTAGCTTTTTTTTCGAACTTTAAATCTTAAGCCACTCTTGCTTCATTATGGTAATTATGATGTAAACAATTGATTTTTAGCTTTTATTGTAAATGCTACAAATTGAAATTTATTGATTCTTGAATTAGAGTATATTAGAAGCCTTGTAATATTGAAGGAATAATTTGGCTTGTATTAAGAGAGACCTGTATTCGTAGATAATTATAAGTAGTTAGTTCAGTATTACTTAGAATGTGGTCAGGTATTTGATTGTTATTAAGTGAGTCAATAGTTGTACATTAAAATAAATATGATATTAGAATAGAAATTTTAACAAATTTTAAACTTCATATGTTAATTTTTCATATTTTTATTTGTGTTTACAAACTATATTTAGTTAAATTTGACCACTTATTAACCTAAACAGCTATTAGCCTATATTATAAAACTACTTTTTAGAGCAATCTACCAATTTTAATTAAAAACTAAAAAGTATTAATATGGTTAATATACAACTTCCAGACGCGTCATTAGTTAAGGAATATGTCGCTGGTAATGAAGATGCCTTAGCTAAACTAATAAAAAGGCATGAATCTAAGATTTACGGCTTCATCTATTCTAAAATTCCAGATCGCGATATAACTAACGATATTTTTCAAGATACTTTTATTAAAGTTATAAAAACTTTAAAATCAAATTCTTATAATGAAGAAGGTAAGTTTCTACCTTGGGTAATGCGTATTTCGCATAACTTAGTTGTTGATCATTATCGAAAGTCAAAAAAAATGCCTTTGTTCAGGGAAACTGAAGAGTTTTCTATTTTCTCAATCATGTCAGATGATTCAATGACCATTGAAAATCGAATTATTGCCGACCAAGTAGAGTTAGATCTTAAAAAGCTAATAGAGGAACTTCCCGCAGATCAAAAGGAAGTTTTAGTGATGCGAATGTATCAAGATATGAGTTTTAAAGAAATTTCTGAATGTACGGGAGTAAGTATCAACACAGCCCTAGGAAGAATGCGATATGCTTTAATGAATTTGAGAAAAGTCATTGATAAGCACCAAATTATTTTGACCAATTAACAATATACTCAATCTTGCTACGTTGTAATATAAAAACAAATACTACAACGATATGGCAAAAATTTACTCTAAAAAATCATTGGTTTCTCAGACAATGAAACCAAGTGAAGAAACTCTTTCATTTTTATTAAATTACTCTAAAGCGCTTAGCATTGTGAGAATTAAAAATTTAGATATCGAAATTATCTCTAACTAAGAATAATATAGAGGGATACTATTTGATTTTTCTTCGTAGTCCAAAAAAAAATCCCAATGTGTGCTTACTGCGACAATGGGATTTTTTGATTTAATTACTTCTTTATTTTATTGTAATAGCTATCAAGGACAGTTTTTCTACCCACCGTTTTTGTTATAATATCCTTCTCTAAATCCCAACCTCGAGCTGGTGAATATTCCCTACCGTACCATATAATTTGTAGATGTAAATCATTCCATATTTCCTCTGGAAAAATTCTTTTGGCATCTTTTTCAGTCTGAACTACATTTTTACCATTTGTTAAATTCCAGCGATACATCAAGCGGTGAATATGAGTGTCAACAGGAAAAGCAGGAACTCCAAAAGCTTGTGACATTACAACACTAGCAGTTTTGTGTCCCACAGCTGGTAATTCTTCTAAAAATTCAAAACTTTGAGGAACTTTTCCATCGTGCTTATCAATTAAAATATGTGATAATCCGTGAATACCCTTTGACTTCATTGGTGATAAACCGCATGGTCGAATAATTTCTTTAATTTCCTCCACAGACATTTTTATCATATCATATGGATTGTCAGCCTTAGCAAATAATAATGGTGTAATTTGATTAACGCGAACATCAGTGCACTGAGCTGACAATAAAACAGCAATTAGTAAAGTGTATGGATCTTTGTGATCCAGCGGCACCGGGATAGTGGGATATAATTCTTTTAACGTATTTATAACAAAAGTAACCCGTTCCTGTTTGTTCATTTTTGTATTTTTATAAATGTAAAAATAGTTTAATTTTTATTTAGTGCCTAATCCAGCTATTCGTTACAAGTCCTCCTTAAAAAACTTTTTTTCTACGGTTATAAAGGAGCTTCCTAGCGGTCGCTCTTTTTAAACAAGAAATAATAATTTTTTTAAGTCCGGGCTTTTGCCTTCTATCTGGGGCAGAATGTATAAATTTAACCAAAACTCAATAGCAATAACAATACTTTTCAACCAATTAATAAGAGATATGACAACATTAAAAAAAGGGGATAAAGCACCTAATTTTTCAGGATTTGATCAGGACGGAAATTCCCATTCGTTAGCAGATTATACTGGTAAAAAATTAGTGGTTTTCTTTTATCCAAAAGCTAGTACACCAGGATGTACAGCCGAAGCTTGTGATTTGAGAGATAATTTTGAGCGTTTTCAAGCGAATAATTATGAATTAATAGGTGTAAGTGCCGACTCGGCGAAAGCGCAACTAAAATTTAAGGACAAGTATGAATTTCCTTTCCCTTTAATAGCGGATGAAGATAAATCAGTCATTCAAGCTTTTGGTGTTTGGGGCCCAAAAAAGTTTATGGGAAAAGAATATGATGGAATTCACAGAACTACTTTCGTAATTGATGAAAACGGAATCATTGATGAAGTAATTGAAAAAGTAAAAACTAAAGAGCATGCAAATCAGATCTTAAAATAAAACTATTTATTTAAATCGAGTATTAAAAATAATATTAATTATTCAAGCAATTCAACCTATGTGGTTTTTAAAACCGCATAGGTTTTAATTTAATATTCAGTTAAGTACTAAGCTAATTTTTGATCATTATTACTTAATAATTTTATGTTTTATTTTATCAGCAGTCATTGATGCCACTAGGAACCCTGCAAGCGTCTAAACTAAATTGCTCTGTTATTTCTGGGGTATAAGCTGACAAATTAAATATTATTTTGTAATGTGCGATTTAAAAAGTTTCTATTTAGTACTTGAGGTCAATTCATTTTGAACATTTTTTCTCAATTGAAAAGACATCAGTAAACCAAAAAAAACAGCAGAAGATATAAACTTTAATAATTGAAAATCTTTGCCATTGTAGAAATCAAAAGCTGCGCTCAGAACGCTAAAGCTTAAGCCTAAAGTTAGTATATATTTAATTATTAATAATATTTTAGTTTTCATAATACATACTATTTATAAAGGTGATAGTTGAGATTTTCAAAATAGTGTAAAATTTTTGATTGCTCCTGCAATTCCGAGTCTTGTAATTCAATTTTAAATAATCAGATACAAATTTGTTTGCACACTAGCATCCGTACTGTTTTTATATTTGACACTAATTTACAAGTTGAATTTTATTAAAATTTAACTAATTCTACTCTTCGATTTTTTGCTTTGTTTGCTTCACTGTCATTTTTAACTAATGTTTTCTCAGCTCCATAACCTATGGCTTTTAATCTTGCTTTATCAATTCCATTTTTAACTAATTCTTTTAAAACTGTACTAGCACGATCTGAAGATAGTTGCTTGTTTTTAGTTGCAATTCCAGAGTTATCTGTGTGACCTTCAATAGATAATTTAAGCTTTGGATTTGATTTTAAAAGTAGGATGATTTCCTCTACAATTGTTTTACCATCGGATTTAAGTGATGCTTTGTCGGTGTCAAAATTGATGTTTAAAATAGATTTACCATTTAAATCAAGATCGGTTTTCATCTGGTTTGCAGTAATTTTAGTTACCGCAAGCGTTTTCAAGTTGGCTTTTTCAAGTATTGTTATTCTGCCGCTCTCATCGTTCATTAAATAATACTGAATCCATATTTCCTTATCTCTCGTTTTTATTACATACGTTTTTATGTCATCTAGCATATTAAAATCAAGAGAATATCCGTAATGTTTTTCAATTAATTCCTTATTTCCAATTCTCTCAATTTCAGATTTCGGTATCGTAACATCATTTACTTGCACTCCTCCTAATGCTGAAATCGCTTCTTCGTAGCTTTTACCGACTATTAAACTATTGAATCGTTTTCCGTCGCTTCGGTCCTTTTCAATATTTACTTTAAAACTTTTTCCTTCAACTGGAATTAGCTTGCCATTAACTGCAAAATATTCTTTGTCAAAATCGCGAATATCATTTGGACTTATCTGTTTCTCATATCCGTAAGTGTAAGTTTCTGGCGGATTTAAATAAGGGAAAACACCAATATCAGCAGTTGATTCTTCAATGCTATTTATATCAAAATCCTGAATTGCAGTTGTTCCTGTTGACTTGGATAATGTGTCTGTAGTTTTTGATTGCTCTGTAGAAGTTCCTTCTGCGTTTTCTTTATCTACCTGTTTATTACAAGATAAAACAAGTAAAGTAATTGCTATAGTTAAAAACGTTTTCTTCATTTAATTTCTATTAATTTCATTCAAATTGATGTAACCTCGATTTTTATAACCAAATTGTATGTATAATTATCTTCCATTATTACTAATCAAATGTAGTAAAATAATTGAATTTGATCATGTTAAGAAATCAGCATGTTTCGCAATTCTCTTTTTTTTGATTTTCATTTGTAAGAAAGTTTTTCTCTTCTATTTAGGTATTAAAATAGAATCATTTCCGTTAGCAAAATATAGGTTTGCTGTTATTGATTAATTCATTTCAAAATTCTCAAAGAAAGTGGCAATGCTTTTTTGTGTTGGTATCGATTACTCATTCGTTTTAGAATAAATTTCTATACGTGTCTTGCCCCAGACAGCAGCGGCAGCCCTGATTGAATAGCCATGTTGTTACGGAAGTAGTAAAGCGACCAAAGGAAGCTCTTGCTGCGACCTCGTAAAACAAGGTTATGAGTGAAGGCTATAGCGTATTGCTGGAATAGGCCTTAAAAATGAAAAAAGCCAAGAAAGTAAAATGTACTTCTTGGCTTCTCTATTTTAAAATTTGCAACTATAGCTTTTATTCTAGTTTACTTCTTTTAGAACTTTATTTGGTTCAAATCCAAAGAGTTGGTGCTCTTTTATAATTTCTGCAATACCTGCTGGAAGCATTATTTCCCAACCCGGTTTACCATTGTTAATCATATTCAATACTTCACGAGAAAACACATCTAGAATAGCTGCGTCGTAGTCATCAATATCGACCACTTTTCCATTAAACTTGAAGAATTTATATAATTCTTTCATTCTAGGATGAACTTTTAAATTTTCAGAAGTTATTATTTCTCCATCTTCACCTATCATTGGATACAAAAACACTTTCATATCACGGTAGAATAATTTTCCGAAAGCTTCCAGAATACCACCACTTAAATGACGATAATATTTCTCATCAAATATGTCTACCAAATTGTTTACTCCCATGGCTAATCCCATTCTCGCCTTAGTATAATTAGAGAAGTATTCCACAACTTTATAATATTCTTGGAAATTAGAAATCATGACGGTTTGTCCCAGCGAACACAGAAGCTCCGCTCGATCCATGAAATCTCTTTCGTCAATTTCACCATCTGAACGAAGGTTTGATAGTGTAATTTCGAAAACAACTAAAGTATTTTCTTTCTCAACTTTATTTTCATTCAGGAACATCTTTAACGACTTCTCATACATATCCATGTTCACCTTAGTTACTGGACGGAAACTTCCTCTAAAAGCAAGGATGTTCTTTTTGTATAAAATCGCTGCAGGTAAAATGTTTTTTCCATCAGGATTAAACATAACGGCATCGGTCATTCCGTTTTTAACAAGTTGTAAACTCATTAAACGATTGTCGACATCTGCAAATCTTGGCCCTGAGAAATTTATGGTATCAATTTCTAGTTGGTCTTTATCTAAGTGATCGTATAAGTAACGCAATAAACGTTTAGGATCATTGTATTTATAGAATGCTCCATATATTAAATTTACACCAAGAATACCAAGAGTTTCTTGTTGCAAACGAACGTCTGTTTCCTTAAAACGTATGTGAAGCATGATTTCGTTGTAATCCTCGTCTGGCTCTATTTGGTAACTGATACCAACCCATCCGTGACCTTTAAACTGTTTAGCAAAATCTATCGTAGCGACAGTATTTGCGTAACTAAAAAACATTTTATTAGGATGTTTTTCTCTGCTTAAACGTTGCTCAATTAAATTTACTTCATGAGACAGCATTTTTTTTAATCGGCTTTCGGTCACGTAACGTCCATCTTCCTCAATTCCGTAAACAGCATCACTAAAATCCTTGTCATAGGCTGACATTGCCTTTGCAATTGTATTAGAAGAACCTCCAGCTCTAAAAAAATGCCTTACAGTTTCTTGCCCTGCTCCAATTTCTGCAAAAGTTCCATAAATGTTCTCATTCAGATTGATACGGAGTGCTTTATCGTTTACCGAAGGGATTTGTTCGATGATTCGATCCCCTTTTAATTTTATTTCTGTGTCCATTTTTATTTAATATGGCTAATATGTTGCAAAGTTAATGAAATAGGCTTCTAAAGAAAGAGAATTAACCCTATTTTTGTAAATAAAAACAAGAGCGTTGAAGGTATATTTTTTAGGAACTGGTACGTCACAAGGTATTCCCGTTATAGGGAGTAATCATCCAGTATGTAAAAGTAGCGATCTAAAAGATAAAAGGCTGAGAGTCTCAATATGGATTTCTTGGGAAAACTATTCCTTTATTATTGACTGTGGGCCAGATTTTAGGCAGCAAATGTTGATCTCTAATTGTCCCAAAGTAGATGGAATTTTGTTTACACATGAGCATTCAGATCACACTGCAGGAATTGACGATATCAGACCTTTCAATTTTAAGCAAGGTGAGATTCCTATCTTTGGTCACCAGCGCGTAATTGATAATCTTCGACGACGTTTTGAATACGTTTTTGCAACAGTTAATAAGTATCCTGGAGCACCTTCTATTGCAACGATAGAAGTCAAAAACAACTTGCCATTTTCCATTGGAAATAAAACGGCCATTCCAATAAATGTTATGCATGGTAATCTACAAGTTTTTGGCTATAGAATTGATGATTTTGCTTATTTGACTGATGTAAAAACAGTTGAAGAAAGTGAAGTAATGAAACTTAAAAATTTAAAAGTTCTTGTTATAAATGCTTTGCGAGAGGAAGCTCATGACATGCATTTTAATTTGCAAGAAGCGCTAGATTTTATAACTTTGGTCCAGCCAGAGAAGGCTTATCTCACACACATCAGTCATATAATGGGATTTCATGAAGAGGTTCAAAAAAAGCTTCCTAAAAATGTATTCCTTGCATATGATAATTTAGAAATTATTATATAATTCCATAAAAAAAATGAAAAAATCTTTATTCCTTTATCTTACTATTCTTGCCGTACTGACAACGCTTTTCACTTATATGTTTTTAAGTAAAGAAGTTAAATTTCAAGAAGAACGATATAAGAGAACTACGACTAAGTTGAGAGATAGTATCGATCTTGTTACCACTAAATTAGCCGATGCTAATTATTTTTCTTTAGAAAATAATGACAACGCACAAAATTATTTTGATTCTTCCAATGATTCTAAATCAGTAAAATATCAAGAACTAATTCCTATTGTTACTGAAAAGCTTTTAGACTACAACTCAAATCCAAAAGGCAATCCGTACACGGGTCAAGACCAAATAGGTAAGAATAAATTCATTATTAATAAAGTGAAAATACTGAATCACAGATGGATTATCGCTGATTATAGTGATGGAGAAATTTGGGGAGAAGTTTTGTTAAAATATTTTGTCAATGAAGACAAAACGATAGCTTTTGAAGTGAATCAGTCTTTACTGTATCAAAAGCATAATTAGATCTAATAAAGTTCAATCGCAGTAATCAGAAATTGAGATCTGAAAACTGCGATTGATTCTTCTACTTTTGGTTCACTAACCAATTTTTAAAATCGTAAAAATTTTGCGGTGCAACTCCGTGACCTATTGGATACTCCTTGTAAGTAACAGCCACGCCGAGGTTTTCTAAAATAGCAGGCGTTTTTCGTGCCCAATCTACTGGAATTACTTGATCTACTGTTCCATGCGAAGCAAATATTCTTAAATTTGATAAGGTATTTTTTAGGTAGTCATCCGCAACGATGTCTAGATTTAAGTATCCACTCATCGCAACAACTTGCTGTACTTTTTCTGGATAGGATAATGCCACTGCATAACTTAAAATTGATCCTTGGCTAAAGCCAATTAATGATACATTAGTTGCATCAATAGGATAGTTTTGAACTAATTCATCAATGAATTTAGCAATCAAATCTCTCGAAGTTTTAGCTTGTTCGTTATCTGAAAATTTATTTTGATCTGCATCAAAGTTTATTGCGTACCAAGCATAACTTCCATATTGCATATCATAGGGCGCGCGCGCTGATATAATATAATATTCTTCTGGCAATTCTTCTGCAAACGAGAATAAATCAGCTTCATTGCTGCCATAACCGTGTAAAAGTAAAAGAAGTGGGTTTTTATCTAATTTTACTTTTGGTTCACGAATTTTGTATTCTAAAGATAATTTCATTTTTGTATTTTTTTATAATCTCAAGCAATATTTTAAAGTCGAGAAAGATAAGAGACTTTTAAGTTAAAATTTAAGATATGCTTGAAAGCCACTTTTGAAAATAATTTCCTAATAATGGAACTGGTTTTGTTTCCCCCTTTATTGCGCTTGTAATTCCGTAAGACCAAAGCACAAGTACGAAAATCCACATTGGTGCAGAAATCATCATGCTATCAAAATTACTGATAACTAGTCCTAATGATATGAAGGTTAAAGTAATTCCTAAACCTTGTCTAATATGAAATGAAGCAAATGCGTTCTTGTCTTCTGAATTCATTGACATAGCAATAAACACACCTATTCCTAATATATAACTAGTAATAGCTGCCGTTTTTCCTGTTTCTATAGTTTCATTCATTTTATTATGCTAAAATTAATTGTCCTTGGTTTAAAATACCATGAACTTTTCCTTGTATTTCTGTTCCCAGAAAAGCTGAATTTTTCGATTTTGAAAGTATATTCACTTTTGTAAAAACACTTTTTGATTTTGGATTAAATAAAGTCATATTTGCTTTTGACCCTTCATTAATCGTTTGAATTTCGATTCCAAACCTTGCTTTTCCGGAAGTTAATTTATCAACCACTACTTCTAGTGGTAAAACAGTCATTAATGCACCAAAAGCGCTTTCAAGACCAATTGTACCATTTTTAGCACCGTCAAACTCCATCTTTTTATGCTCGATATCGATAGGATTATGATCTGAAGTAATCATGTCTATTGTGCCATCTTTTATACCTTTCAGCAACGCTTTTCTATCCGAATCTGTTCGCAGAGGTGGTGAAACTTTAAATCGTGTATCAAAACCCTCTAACTTTTCATCTGTCAGGACAAGATGATGAACCGCTACACTACAACTTACGTTCAATCCATTGGATTTAGCGTCTTTAATTAGTTGCACTGATTTTTTTGTAGAGACCGTTGGAATATGTAGTTTTCCTCCGGTATATTCGAGTAAAAATAAATTTCTTGCAATTTGTAATTCTTCTGCTAAATTCGGATTTCCTTTTAGTCCTAATCTTGTAGAAACAATTCCTTCGTTAGCTACGCCATTTCCTTTTATATTTTCATCCTGCGAAAAAGCGATAGTTAGTCCATCAAAATCTTGTACGTATTGTAAAGCGATTTTAAGAAGATTAGCATTGTCTAAACTTTTATTATAGTCTCCAAAAGCAATTGCACCTGCCTTTTTCATGTCAAATAATTCCGCCATATCTTTACCTGCGCTCTCTTTAGTCAAAGCACCTATAGGATAAAGTTGAGTTGCAAATCCTGAAGCTTTGTTCAAAACAAAATTTACTTGAGACTGATTGTCAATAATAGGATAGGAGTTAGGTTGCAATGCTATTGCTGTAAAACCACTTTTTGCTGCCGTTGAAAGTCCGTTTGCAATAGTTTCACGATCTTCAAAACCTGGTTCACCTAGTGAAACGCTACTGTCAAACCAACCTTGTGAGACATGTAGATTATCAAATTTCAATTCTTCTACAGCTTCAGAATTTGGAAGCGATGTCCCTATTTTTTCTATTAAACCATCAACAATTAAAATATCTACAGTCTTGTTGTGAAAAGGACTTTGAGAATCGATAATTTTGGCGTCTCTGATGATTAACTTCATATTTAATTTTTAATTATTTGAACTTCGTTATTTATTTCACGAATCTTATAATTGCCATTTCTGTAATTAGAAATAACAGTGCAAAGATAACAAACCATTTCCAAATTTGATTATCCGTTCGGTCCGTTTGTAAGTTGTCGAATAGCGATTTTATAGATTCGACTGTTTTGTAGTTTGATAAAAGATTTTGAGAACTTAAAGTCAAATCACTTTCTGATCTATCGTAATTAAAGCTAATATTTTCTATTCTTTCTTTTTTATTAAAAATAGTATAATTTCCAGCTTGAGTAGGACTGTTATTAAAAGTCATTTTTATCTTATTAGTTAAAATTTGTTGCAGCGGAATAAATTTGTTTTCATCTCCCTTTACCACTAAAATATCATCTTTATTAAGGGTGACGTTAGTCAGGTGGGAATTACTATTTCCTACTATTAGAGCATTCACGCCACTATTTTGATTCTGCATTGCCAGCTTATAGAAAGTGGGTACAATTAGAGGTGACTGCTGGAAATTTGAATTCTCCACATTTAAAGGCGCTGAGAAAACTGCAATTTGTCCAATTGCATTATTAATCGAGGTTAAAAAAGTGCTTTGATCCTCGTGTGACAATATTGCTGGAGTTGTATTTGTCAATGAAAATGATTTGTTAGTTTTTGGATATTGGAAATTAACAACTTTCTTCTCAAAAACGTTACTGTAAATTGGATGATTGAAGTTAATTTTCGTTATCAATTTTTCTTTATTTTCTAATGAATTAAATTTAAGATTACCAAAATTAGACAGCAAGGAATTTAAATTTGAAATCGAGCATAGCGCTGAAGGAATTACAACAAGGTTTCCTCCTTTCTTTATAAAAGATATTAAAGTAGTAATTAATGCTTGCGGGATATCATCTACTTCATTCAAAACTATAACATCTTGCTCTTCTAGTTTATTATAGTCTAAAGAGATTAACGTACTACTTTCAAATGTGAATTCATCAGCAGTATAAATACGGCTGAGAAAATTATTTTTTACAGCTTCCCCAATGCTTATAACATTAACTTTCTTTGGCTTAGAGATGCTGAAATAGTATTTATTATCATAAGGAAGGCCATTGTCTTCAATCGAGGCATAACCGTGAAAATCAGTTTTTGGAATAGTAAAGTTGATATTTTTCTTTATATTTTCTAAAGTGACAGTCGTCTTGGCAATTAATGATTTGTTATTGTAGAGAGAAATAGGCGTCGGTTCAAAATTATTACCGTATCCTGATAATTGGATACTAATTTCGTAAAAATTATCTAATGTCTTTTGAATAAGTACGCTGTCGAGTGAAACATTGTTTTTAGGAACTGCTTTTTCGATAATAAATGTAGCAACGTTTTTATCACCGATATTTTTTAATTGTTTCTGGTCGATGCCAATACCATCTGTTATGATTACGATGTCTTTTTTTAAAGCGGTTTTATGTGCTTTCAGTTTGGCCATTATATTATCTAATTTAAAAGGGCTTGCGCTGTACTGTAAATTCTGTAATTCGCTGCGAATTGATTTAATATCAGTATTTCAATAATTATCTGAATTTGTAAGTAAGGAGAAATTTACTTTTTCTGGAGTTTCTTCAAGTAATTCTTGTACAGCTCTTTTGAGTAATTCCCCTTTTTTTCCTTTTGCTTGCATACTAAAGGAATTATCTAGTATTATGTACAATTCATTGCTTGCGTTTTTACTGTCTTTAGATTCAAAAAACGGTTGCGCAAAAGCTACGATGATACAAAAAAGTAATAGTAGGCGAGAGGCTAGAAGTAACCACTTTTTTATTCTTGAACTTTTTCTACTTTGAATGGAAAGTGCTTTCAGGAACCGAACGTTAGTGAAATATTCTTTTTTGAAACGTCTTAATTGGAATAGGTGCACCAGAATTGGAACAATTAATGCGAAAAGAAAATATAAAATTTCGGGATGTTTAAAATGCATTCTGAGTTTGTATTAACTTCTCTGATTCATAATTTGAATGAATCTTATTGAATTATATCAGCCAAAAATACAAATTTGTTTATAGTTTTAGATTAAGTTGTTATAAATTTTCAAACTATAGACTATTTGATTTTCTATTTAAATATAATGTTTATTTTAGCTTTTTAATAATTCGACAAACATGAAAAATTCGGTTGCCTTTCTTCTATTTATTTTTACAATTGCAAGCGCGCAAGCTCAAAAAAACAAGTCTAATTTGTTAATTGGTACATACACTACTAAGTGCGATAGTAAAGGGATCTATGTTTATGATTTTGATGCTAAAACAGGAAATTTTAATTTTAAAAATAGTACAGAAAACGTAATCAACCCAAGTTTTTTAAGTATTTCAAGTGACAATAAATACATCTACTCTGTCAATGAAAACGGTGATAAAAGTACAGTAAGCGCATTCGATTATAAGTCTTCTTCAGGGAAAATGGATCTAATAAACATTGAAAGTGCTAAAGGTGCTGATCCTTGTTATATCATTAATGATAAAAAAAATGTAATAGTTGCTAATTATTCAAGTGGAAGTATTTCTGTTTTTGGCCGTAATAATGATGGAAGTATTACTAAGGCAAAACAAATAGTTCAACATAATACTGAATTAAGTCAAACTCAAAAACCAAAAGTACCGCATGCACATATGGTTAGCTTTTCTCCTGATAAAAAATATCTTTTGGCAACCGATTTAGGTATCGATAAAATATATTCCTACGAGTATGACCCAAATGCTACAGACCTAATTTTGAAAAAAAAAGATAGTATTTTAGCGAAATTAGGGAGTGGTCCAAGACATTTAACCTTTAGCAAAAATGGAAAATTTGTTTATTTGCTGCAGGAAAATGATGGTACAGTTACAGTTTTTAGGTATTTAAAAGGAACTCTTGAAAAAATAGAAGAAAACACAGTCGTATCAAAAGATTTCAAAGGAACCAATGGCGCTGCTGATATTCATATTTCGCCTGACGGTAAATTTTTGTACGCAACTAATCGCGGAACTGCTAATGATATTTCAATTTTTAAAATACTAAAAAATGGGAAATTAGAAAAAAAGGAACAAACTTCTACGGGAGGAAACGGACCTAGAAGTTTTGCAATAGATCCAACTGGAAAATTTCTTTTAATAGCACATCAATACACAAACGATGTTGTAATTTTTAAACGAAATAAAACTACAGGAAGCTTAACAGATACAGGTAAGAAAATCACATTGTGTGCTCCAGTATGTTTGGTTTTTGGGAAGAAGTAGGTGTGAGTTATCAGTGTTCGGTCAGCAGTACTAAGTAGGTAGTGGGCCGAAACAACTATTTAGTGTTCAGTTTACTTTCTGAACACTAAATAACTGAGCACTGAACACTATTTTTTTCTGAACACTATTATTTATTCTTATCTTTTCTTTTCTTGTCTCTAGTCTTTAACATGTTTCTATTAACAGAACCATGTGTTTTTTTCTTAGTTACACCAGGACCTCCAAGATTGACTTTCTTGTTTTTTTTACTTTTTTCTTGAAAAGCACCATCTCCATCAAGTTTTTGCTTTTTCATCATAAACTTCATCGGTTGTCTGTCTTTTTCAGGCTCGATTAATTTTGATGAAATTTCAACTGTTTCAGGGAATTCTTCAATTGATAATTCCGTATTCATTAATACTTCAATCTCTACTTTGTATTCTTCTTCACGAGGCGCAACAAAGCTTATCGCAGTTCCTTTCGCATCAGCACGACCGGTTCTACCTATTCTGTGCATATACAATTCAGGAAGTTCAGGCATTTCAAAGTTGATGACATGAGTAATATTGGAAATATCCAATCCTCTCGCCATAATATCAGTTGTAATCAATCCACGAAGATTACCTTCTTGAAACGAAGCCATTGTACTTAAACGATAATTTTGAGATTTGTTAGAGTGAATTACTCCAAACTGGTCTTCAAATTCTTCTTCGATGCGTTCTTGTACTAAATCAGCAATTTTTTTATTATTTACAAATACTAACACGCGACTCATGTCTTCGTTATTGTGCAGTAAATGTTTTAATAAATTTATTTTAGTGTTGAAATTCGGTGCTTGGAATGTAATTTGTTTAATGTTTTCTAATGGTGTTCCAGATGCTGAAAGCGTAACTTCTTCAGGATAATCAAAGAAATCATTCAAAATTGCATCTACTTCATCCGTCATAGTTGCCGAAAACAATATGTTTTGACGTTTTTTTGGCATCATAGCCAAAATAGAAGTCAGTTGCGTACGAAATCCTAAGTTCAACATTTCGTCAAACTCATCGATTACAAGTTTCTGCATTTCTTCAAAACGGATAACATTATCCAATGTTAAATCCATGATTCTTCCCGGAGTTCCCACAAGGATATCACAACCAGTATAAACGGTTGTTTTTTGAGTGTTGATGTTTACTCCTCCAAAAATTCCAATTGTTCTAACAGACATGTATTTAGTCAGTTTTTCCACTTCCTCAACAACTTGAACAACTAGTTCACGCGTAGGAACAAGAATAACAATTTTTGGTGTGTGACCAGGAGTGAACTTATACAGTTTTAATAGAGGCAATAGGTATGCAAATGTTTTTCCTGTACCCGTTTGAGCGATTCCCATCATATCTCTACCAGACATAATCACAGAAAAAGTTTTTTCCTGAATTGGAGTCGGTGTTGTAAATCCTAAATCGTCAATTGCTTTTTGTACGGATTTAGGAAGATTGAATTGCTCAAAAGTAGTCATTTGCTTAAATTTTTTGCAAATATAGTCTTTTTGAAAGTAATGCTGAATATCAATTTAGTGTTACGTTTTGAAATATAAATTGTCAAGTTTTGAAGTTGCTGATTTAATAGTAAAGTTAGTATTCTAAAAAGTAAATAATTGAGTGTAGCATAAATTTGTAATGATTTGCTCTAATTATTTTCTTAAAACAACTATTATAATCCGCTCTTCTAGTCTAATTTTTTTCGAAATTTATAATAGAACTTACATCTTTTTAATTTTTATAGAATTCAATTTCATCAATCATCACCATTGGTTTTTTATTTTTCCTATATCTCCAACTTGGTAAATCATCTTGATTTTCCACAACTATTTTTATTTTTTCTAAACCACTAAGTTTTGAGTCTGAAACTACGATTTGAATTGATTTAACTTCATAATTTTCGACTAATGCGGATGCCTTTACTTCCTTTATTAAAACCCAATTGTTTTCAATATATCCAAATACTTTTAGACTTTTAGGAGTAAATATCCAATTTCGCTGATTATCTAGAAAATTAATTTTTAAACAGTTAAAATCTAATCCATTACTTATGATTTCAATTTCAGGGTTATTTCCGTACCAACCAGTCCAATTTATGTTGTGATCGTTATGGCCTTTAATTCCATTAACGAGCGTGTAGTTTCCTTTCCCAGAATAATCTGGTGAAGGATTTGATAAATATTTAACTTCTAGTTTTTCTCCAAGATGATGCACAACACTTTTTGAAATAGCTAACCAATTTTCATAATAGGTGTTTGGAGAAATCCCTTCTTCACTTAATTCGTAAATTCCTAATTCAGTGCAGGTCTTTGCAAAATCTTTTACTCGTTCAGTAAGACCTTCCTTTACCACCTTTTGTCCATCTTTGTCTAAATCAAACATGCCATGCTTTTCAAGGCCATAAAATTTTGACTGTTCAAAATAGACAAATTCTAAAGCCAACCGTAACTTTTTAACTCTTAATGACAACGTTGCATCTTCGCGAACTGCTGCGGCGGCCTTGTCAATTAAAATATCGTATTGATGCATTGCAACGGCTGACAAAAGAGTATTTCTTTTTTGAATGGGACCAGAATATATATCTAAAGTTCTGTTCGACTGTTCTTGATTTTGAGTCAATTGGTTTAAATATTCTGCAATAAAAGGTTCACCACTTCCGTAAAAACCTTTTAAAAAATCTGCTGTAGTTTTATTTATATCAACATTATCATCCCAAAGTAACTTCGATAAAAGATATTGTCGCAATTCAGAGAAATCTCCTGGAACGTCAGCATAACCTTGGACAAAAAGACCTTTTATATTATTTTCTTGAAAGAATTTATAATTGTCTGAAAATGTATGAATGTTAGGAAAAGGTGATAAATAATTCGAGAACTGAACAGTATAATCCCACAAATATAAATTTGCAGTCACTTTTTGCCATTCTTTTATTGTTTTTAAAAATGCTTCGTTTGAATTCTCTTTTTCAATTGCTTTTCCGCGATTTAGTTCTATTGGACAGAGGAACGTGTAAATATTAGGTTCTATTTTAAGATTTATTGGAGAGCTAAACGTATGTTGATAGGCTAAGGTTGCAATCTTAGTTTGTGGAAAATATCTTGAAATCTTGTTTAGGAAATAATACAAAGAGCCCTGCGGTCCTCCATGTTTTTTATTTTGTAATTTACATCCATCACATTCACAGTATATAGATTCGTCATTTTGACTTACTGATATAAAAGAAGCATTTGGATTTTCAGCAATAAGCTTTCCCATTTTTTTTACAATAAGTGCTAATGCGTTATCGCTAGTCATGCAAAGCGATTCAGATCTTCGTTCACCATCAGAAAATGCAAAATACTCGGGATTAGATTTAAAATAATCTTTAGCCGGTAGAAGCGTGTTGAAGGAATGTCCCCAAACGCTGAAATCATTTGGATGCCAATCTAGTTTATGCCATTCTCTAAAATCAGAATCAAAAGCATCTGGATAATAAAGAGCGCGATAGTCAAAAGAAGGACGATATGTTTTAACGGAGTTTTTTGGATAAGTTAGCTCGTTTAATTTTGGATAATAGAAAGCTGTAGCTGTAAATTTCCTAAAACCCCATTGCTCTAATAAGGTATAAACAGCATAACGAAGGAATTTTTCATTAGAGGCTTCCAGAAATATATCTTTGTTATCACTCTTAATAGTAAAGCTATTTTCTTCTTTTTTATTCTTGGGATTTGTTATTGAAAGGTGGATTGTAGCGTTTGAATTTAGACTTTCAGTTTCTACTAAAAATGGATTTAAAAAACTTTGATCTAAATACTTTTTTAAAATCTCTGCCGACGGCTTTGCTGCTTCATTTTCTATCTGAATACAATTTTGAATTGCAGAATTATCCTCTATTACTATCGTATTTTGCGCCATAGATCTTTGGTTTAAAAAAACTATCATTAGAAAAATGAATGTAAAACTAAATCGAGCTGGAATCATGCTTTACTATTTATTATGTAGTTTCAAAGATTACGATTTTAAAAGTAAAGTGATTACTTAAAAATTTTTTTAACTATTTTTTTTTCAAAGTGAAATGAGCGATAAATGGTTTTGCTTATATAAATTCAGAGGTTGTTTTAATATAATCCTTAAATTATTTTTTTGCAATTTTATTTTTAAGTTAGTGATTTCAAATTAAGATGGATGAAACCAAATTTTAAATCAAAACTTCTTCAAAATTATTTTTCGTATTCGCTTGATCTATAATGTTTTTTTCAGCCTTATTATTTTTCTATATTGTTCGCTGGTTTATAATAAAACTGTCAAGATGATGAGCAGTGTGTACAGTCAATGAATCATTTTCAATATTACCACTTATATATGCGAATCTATTTGATTTTAAATTAGTGTTTGAACTATTATAAACCTTAAATTTTCTACCATCAAATCGAAGTAAACCGTTCTCAGTTGACATCCATAAAAATACATGTTTATCAGGAGCAATACTTTTAATTGAATTTTGCGGTATATCTTCTTTTTCAGCGGAATACCATTCCTCGAAGTAATTATTTTGCGCCTGTATTCCGGAGAAAGCAAGAATAAAAAGTATAGTATAAAGTTGCTTCAATTCTTTTTTATGTTTTGATACACTGTTAGTTACACGAAGTAAAAAAGTACTGAAAGGGAAATCGTTGTGGTTTCTAAAATGCAATCATATATGTTGCAAATATCTCATTAAAAAGTGAATTTTTTATCTTCTCTAATATCAAAGTAATTTAGCGTCAAACTCAGTAGACTTTAAAATGCAATTCTATTTCTTGAGAAGTTGTTAAAATTTGGTAAAATTATAACCTCTTCACCGACGTGTTCGAAGAAGAGGTTTATAAATATAATTAGCAACTATTTTATTTAAATTTTAATTCCCAAGATAATGCTAGAGAGTAAATCCAGAAGAAATTTCCTTGATCAAAAACTATTTCTTGATGCGCCACGCCAAATTGTGCTCCCCAAGCATTTTGTTTATTTGATGTTGTAAAGTAATAACCAATATTAAATTTTTGCGATTCAAGATTTACAATTTGTGCATCATTTGCATTAAATTGTAGTTGGTTAATCTCAGGAGAAAATCCCATCCCAATAGACATTCCTAAGTAATTATCAGCGTCGCTGCGATATCTTCTATAAGTTAACGTTCCAGATTTGCTCGTTCCAGTTTCGCCAGGGGTAAAGTAGGGACGGAATGACCAGTAACTGTTTCCTGTATACCATCCTAAAGAACCGGTATATATATTAGTTGTAGATGAATATTTTAAGGTTCTAAATCCAAGAGAAACTTCAAAGCTTTTGGGTAATGACTGATAAAGCTCAGCACCAAACTTAACATCCGGAAAAAGGAATGAATTTGATACTCCTAAATTCACGTAAGCGTATAAGCCTTTTGCTATCTTGGGATATAAATCGACTTCAAACTGTGCTCCATTTTCATTAAAACGGCGGTTTAGATTTAATTTAGGACTTATACTTCCGTATTTAGTTTGTCGGCTATATTTAAGTGAGTAATACTGCATAGGGTCAAATACTGATGAGTATAAATCTACAGCAGCATTGATTCCAATTGCATTTTTTCGAAGTAATTTATCGAGCGATGCTTTGTAATCTATAGCTTTTTGATCTTGAGAATTACTATCTAAAACAGTTTGAATGGTTGTTAACGCATCGATAGGATTATTAGTATTTTCTTGAGCACTTGCTTTCAAATACAGTAATTCTGGATCGTTAGGGAATATCTTGAGCGCATTATTACTCATTTCTAATGCTGCAAAAGGTAAATCTGCCCAGAGCTCATTTTTTATAGCTGCAATCCAAGTTTCCTTATTTTTTACATCTTTTTCGAAAATCGTATTGAATAATTTTCTAGACTTTTTGTAATCTCCATCCCAAGAATAAGTTGTTGCGAGAAATGCGCGTATTTCATGATAGTCAGGATACTTTGTTAAAATATGAAGCAATGTATCCTGAGCTTGTTTTCGTTGCTGATTGAACGCTAAATTCCTAGCTGTCTCAAAAGAAGCATCTGGATCTCCATTATAAACCTTTTCTTGTGCATGCATTTGCATAGAGGCAAAAAGTGCTACGATGAACGTTAGTTTTAGTAGTATTTTGGTGCTCATTTGTATGTCGATTTTTTAAAATTTAAGTATTCTTTGTTTCCACTATCTACAGTTAAGAGACTGTCAATAATTTTGATTGCTTCTTTACTATTATTAATTCTTTTATATGCTTGAGCAACTTTATAACTCAATTTAGGATCACTAATTTGATTACTCAATGCCTTCTTTCCTATCGCAACTGCTTTTTTATTTTGGCCAGACCACCAGTAAACATCCATTAGTGCTACATATGAATCAGTATAAAATGGTGTTCTATCAATGACTTCTAATAATTCTTTTTCAGCATTTTTATAATCTCCATCCCATGCCAGAATCCTGCCTTTTAGCGTTCGTACATCACCATAATTAGGTAAGTCATTTAAAATATAGTTGCATAATAATTTTGCATTAGCACGCTCTTTTTTGAATGCTAAATCTCTCGCTAAAAAGAAAATTTGATCGCGATCTAATCCTTTAGTTAGTTTTTTTATAGTGGCAAGCTCTTCTTTATTAAATTTATAAACTGGCTTAATAAAATTTGATGCCGTATTTGTTATTTTATTCTTTGTCGTTAAATAGGAATTTAGTCTTTTAAAATCATTAAAGGAGCTTTTGATTGTCTCTTGAATAGCGCCACTTGTTTCACTGATGTTAAATTTTTCATCGATCTTAAATACTGAACCATCTGAGTAAAAATATTCTTTATAAATATAATCATTTATGCTGCCTTTGTAGCGCATTATCGGAATGCTGTGTATATTTCTAAATTCTCGCACAGTATCAAGACCTTGCGCAATCCACGTTGTTTTATCTAATTTATTTAATCTATAATTGTTGGTTAGAAAAGAAACTAAACTTGGCGTGACATCTGTGTGTGCAGAGATCGATTTTATGACTGCCGTTTTCTTAAGAAGTGGACTGTAAATGTAAAAAGGAACGTGAAAACGTGATAAATTATCTTTTTGTGGAACTGGAATTAGTCTGTGATCTCCTGTAATTATAAAAATTGTATTAGCGTAATCTGCTCTTTTAGAATAAGCCTCCATAAAGTTTTTTAGAGAATTATCCGTGTACAGCAAACACGCAAAAATATCTTTATATTCATTGAATTTGTTTTTCTCTGAATTTGATTTACTACTCAGTTTAGTTTGAACTTTTTGTAAATACTCTTTGCGCGCTGGAAAATCAAAAGGCTCGTGATTTGTCAATGTCATTATAATATCTAATCTCGGTTTATTATTATCCTTTAATTCCGATAAAGTTTTACGATATATTTCAGCATCTGGATAGCCCCAAGAAAATCCTCCTGAATTTTCTTTTGTCATTTCATATCCTGGACCAAATTTATTTATATCAATAATTTTATCGATACCATTATATTCTAGAAAATTACTTTTTCTATCGAAAGTTGATTCGTCTCCGCAGTAATAATTAGTAGCATATCCATTGGATTTTAAAATGCTTATTAATGAATTGTGCTTAGGAAGCGGATTAAGCTCCATAAATCCATTTTCGCCGAAAGGCAACGAACCCATCAAAGAAGGCAATGCGCCAAAAGTTCTACCGGCATTACTAACAAAGTTTTTCCAGTATAGAGATTTCTTGGTCAGTGAATCTAAATAAGGAGTAAAGCCACTATATTCTCCTTCATCTGTAAAATCACTACCTAATCCCTCTATAATAATAAAAACGATGTTGGGATTCTTATTTTTATCGATGTTGAAAAATGGTGCTAACACATCTTTATTTGTCTCTGAAGCTTGTTCTAAAGGAAATTCTGTCTTGAAAGTATTGTTCCCTTCAGTCGCAAAATTGTTATCGCTTTTGGCTCGAATGATATCGCTTAATAAGAAATTAATTTTATTCTGCGCATTTGGTTTAATTTCACTTGACAAAATCATATTTACAGTTCCAAAAAGTAGAATTACACCTAATAAAATTATAGAATTTATTTTATCGTCAAATCTTTTAAACAAACGAGTAAGACCAAAATAAATAATTGGTAGCACTATAAAAGGTAAAAATGTTAGGAATGTTATGGATAACGAAGCCGTCACTGTCGTGTACATATCACTCATTGAATAACCTAGCAAATCTGCTCCCAGATTTATGTGAGTCGTTAAGCTATAACCTATTAATCCCAACTGTATTAAAGCTATAATGCAGAACAGAACGTTAATAACAGTAATTGCAGCAGTGTTTTTAATATATTTTAAAAGAATATAAAGCGGTAAAAAAATGATTCCAATTAATATTCCAGTAAAAAAGTCATTTATAACTTTATACGCAAAAAGCTGAATTTCGAAATTTTTAAAAATTTCAATTAAACTCAGTAAGCAAAAGATAATAATTAATGATAGGGTAGAACAGAGATATTCTAAACTGTTTTTATAATTGATTTTTGATTTCATCTAACGTGATATTAAGCTTTAGCCATTCCTTTTCTGGTCATTTCTCCCCATTTTTTCTTTTTATTAAAATAATAATCAAAATTCCCTCTCATAGCAGCGTATAAAATAAAAGGATGATTAACAAACGGTTCTAAAAAAGCAATTGTTATTAAGTGAATACCTGTTCCTTTTTTCTTATATTGATGGTACGTCAATTCTTCTGTAATTATTGCTATTAACGAAAAGAAAACAGTAAATAAGTACGCCAAGATAATAAAGGCAAAGGCATAATCCCACTTAATTTTATCGGTTATTATTAATATTCCAAAATATAATATTCCCACAAATTCGATTACAGGTGCCATTCTTTCAAAAAAGAACCAATACGGATAACTTAGCATTCCTAAAATATTGTATTTTGGATTAAATCCAATTTTACGATGTTTTCTTAAAGTTTCAATTGTTCCTCGCGTCCATCTATTTCTTTGTGAAGTAAATATTTTATAATTGTCAGGAGCTTCAGTCCAGCATAAAGGATCAGGAATATAAGCTACTTTGTATTTTTGCTTAATCTCCTCCATGTAACCCCGCATTCTTACAACTAACTCCATGTCCTCACCAACAGTGTTTTTATCGTAACCACCAACTTGAATAGCTATTTTTTTATCAAATAGACCAAAAGCTCCTGAGATTACTAATAATCCATTGAGTCTGCTCCAAGCCATTCGACCCAATAAAAATGCTCGAATGTATTCTAGTATTTGTCCTTGCTCAATTAGTTTTTTTGGAAAATTAACATCGTGAAGTTTTCCTTCTTTTACAATGCAAGAATTTGATATTCTAATAACTCCTCCTGCAGCAATAACAGTTCTATCTGTTATTTCGAGAAAAGGTTTTATCATTTTTTGAAGCGAATCTTCTAGTAAAAGACAGTCTACATCAATACAAGCGACATACTTACTTTTACTGATATTCAAACCCATATTTAAAGCATCTGCTTTTCCTCCATTTTCTTTGTCGACTATAATAAGTTTTTCAAATGCGGGATTTGTCGATTTAAAAACACCTGCCCGAAGTGGCATCGTTGGAATTTGTTCATTTATAAGATAATCAACTTCAATAAGATCGTAGACTTCAATTAATTTATGCAAACTATCATCTTTACTACCGTCATTTATAATAATTACGTCGTAGTTCACATAATGACTAGACAGTAGAGAGCGCACGTTTTCAACAATATTAAGACTTTCATTATAAGCTGGAGCAATAATAGAAATCGAAGGTGAAATGTTTGAAGACATTATTTCTTTATAATTGACAAAGCTATTCTTACGTTTATATTCTATGGTTTCTATAGCTGAAATATAAGCCAATATGAGGTAAGAGATTATCGCACTTATACTATAAATGAAAAATAAATAATGAAATAGGTCAATAATGATCTGAGCTATAGTACTAATCATATCTAATTATTTTGTAGAAAGTTAACTATTCGCAAAAAATTGGGATCAGCATTCTCAAACTTAAGACTTTCAAATTTTTCTTTATTCAGTTTTTTAAAGATTTTTAAAGCGGAAACTTTAATTTCAAAATTTTCGTCATATATATATTTTACCAAAAATTCTTCATCAGTTTTTTGGTATAAATTCTCCATCATTTTAAAAAACGCAATTTTTTCGTCGAGCGAACGATGAGCAATATCCAGTTTTAAAATTTCTTTTGCTTCTAAAACATCTAGGTAGCTAAGCACTCCGATGGAATCAATTCGTACTTGTTCATTATTATGATGTAGTAATTTTAAAAGTTCATCAACGGAATCGAATTGATTGTAAATCTTCGCTAATTTGAGTGCGAAAAAAACCACTGAATCATTTGAAGAGCGAAGCCAAGAGTTGACTGAAAAAATGTTTTGACTTTGCAATCTTTCTAACGCACCTAATAATTGAATTTGGTCCCACTCAGAAAGCGGTGTTTCTAATTGATCTAAAAAGTGTAATCCTTCAAAGTAGAAAAGATTAACCATATATAATTGCATCTCCTTACGAACTTCTCTTCTTGGATGATTAATGTGAAGCATAACCTCATCCTGCACTTCTCGTATATGAAATTGCTTTAATTCCCGAATTCCTTTAGCAATAACATACCATTTTTTATGTCTTAAGCGGTACAGTGCATATTGAAGCAAACCAGTATGGAAATAGAGTTGCTGAATGGAATCGGCAGTTTCACCTGAAATCTCATTTTGTAATTTTACTAATACTGAAATTAATATTTTTTTTTATATGGTTCTTGTACTGAGTTTTTTAACTGATTTATTATAACCTGCTGTTCTTTGCTTATTTCTTCATCATCATTACCAGCATATAAATAGTTTATTAGATAGGATTCATATTTCTTTTCATATACGGCAATTGCTCTTTCTTGTTTTCTTAAATGAGTTCTTGTATATTTTAAATAAATGATAAGAGGAATAATAATTACAATAAAAAGAACGGTCATAGCCCATGCTACTTGTATTATAAGAGCCGCTTCATTTATATAATCTAAAAGATAATTGTATATATTCATAAAATACTAAGTACTGCTTTTTCTATTTGTTTAATGCAGTAATTTTTTTACTCTTATTATTAGTTCGTTTGGACTTATTGGTTTACTCATAAAATCTGTTGCTCCTAGGTCAAAAGCTTTAATCACAATTTCTTCTTGCCCTGCAGCTGAGAAGATAATGATAGGAGTTTCCAGTTTTAATTTATTTCTAACATGACTTATAATTTCAAGTCCGCTGACAAAAGGCATCATTATATCCGTTAACACTAATTCTGGCTTGTGTTCTTGTATAAGTTCTAGTGCTTCTTTTCCGTTTGTTGCCGTTAGGATTTCGTATCCTTCTTTTTGCAGTCTAAATTTAAGCAATAATAGTAATAGAGAATTGTCTTCGGCTAAAACTACTTTTTTAGTAGCGCTCTTATCAGTTTGATTGTTATTTATAGAATTATTCTGCGCT
Organism: Flavobacterium sp. PL12; assembly: GCF_039123485.1. Lineage (NCBI taxonomy): Bacteria > Pseudomonadati > Bacteroidota > Flavobacteriia > Flavobacteriales > Flavobacteriaceae > Flavobacterium > Flavobacterium sp. PL12. Next base: position 75,083 of record NZ_JBANDI010000005.1, on the reverse strand, counting down.
CTTTTTGGTGCGTCTAATTCGTAATATTGATGATTTTCCTTCATGTTTTCTTTGATTGAGCTAAGTTTTCTATTTCTAAACTTATTTTTAAAAGTGTTCAAAAACTTTTAATTATTAAGTAAAGTCGATACGTGCAGTAGAAAAAAAATTATTATTGAATTTTAACTGAAGAAGCTTAAACAATTGACTCAAAATATGTAAAAGGTAAAATTGCAATTGTATAAACTGTATAAAATGACAGTGAATAAATGCAGCTTTAATCGTGTAAACAAATTATGTGTGATAATTTGAATAACTTGTAAATGCAAAATTTTGAAAATCAGGTTCTAAACTTTTACTAAGTTAAAAAGCAATAAAAAACTTTTAACTAGATAGTACTACAAAGCTGTTTTAATTTAAAACGTTCAATCGAAGTAAGCAAAAAGCTTTTAAAATAGGCTCTCTCCGCTGAAAAAAGGCAATTCAATGGCTTGCTTTTTTTTTCTATAAGATTTAAGTAGGTTCTCATCTTTCTGTTATTTTTAAGTTTATAGTGGTATTTATTATCTAGGAAATAGAGGGGACTACTTCTTTGGTAATTATGTGCATAAAGATAGAGACATTTACGATAAAAACAATGACTTAGTTTTTACTATGTTAAAAGCCTTCAAATACGCCAAGGCCGAAGAGAGCGAAATCATATTTAACGGGATCCTTCTTGTCTAATTTTCGAAGTTGTAGATCTAATTCCGCAAGTGCTTTTCCATCATTTTGCTTTCGAGTCAACAAACCTAATTTTCGGGCTACGTTGCCAGAATGAACGTCAAGCGGACAAGATAATGAGGATGGCGATATACTATTCCATATTCCAAAATCAACACCATTATTATCTTGCCGTATCATCCATCGCAAGTACATATTTATCCTTTTTGCCGCTGAATTATTTAACGGATCTGAAATGTGTTTTTGAGTTCTGCTAAGATGTGGAATCTCAAAAAATACTTTCTTAAACTCATGAATACTTTTTAGCATAGAGTCTTTTTCTTGATGCTTGGTAAAAACGGCTTCAAGACCGCCATTATTTTGATAAATGTGTTTCAAACTTTTTATAAAACTTGAGAAATCACCTCCATTAAAAGTTCGGTGGACAAAAGTTTCTAGTCGCTCCAAATCATTTTCATTGTGTGACATTACAAAATCGTAGGGTGCATTTCCCATCAAGTCCATCATTCGATGTGAATTCTTAATTATCATTTTACGATTTCCCCAAGCAATAGTAGCGCTTAAAAAACCTGAAATTTCTATGTCTTCCTTCTGCGTAAATAAATGCGGAATCTGTACGGGATCACTTTCGATAAAATCAAATGTGTTATATTGAATAACTTTTTCGTCAAGAAAATCTTTGAGCTCTGATTTATTCATAATTTTAAAGTACCGCGCTGACGTTATTTTTGAATTTGTAAGTAAAAAAGATTTTAATTACTGATTTGTCCATCAACCATAATTAGTTTTCTATCAGCCATATTAGCTAAATCTTCATTGTGCGTAACAATTACAAAAGTCTGGCCAAGTTCATCTCTTAATTTAAAAAATAGTTGATGTAAGTTTTCTGCCGAGGCAGTATCTAAATTTCCTGAAGGTTCATCCGCAAAAATAATAGCAGGTTTATTAATTAAAGCTCTAGCAACAGCTACTCGTTGTTGTTCGCCTCCTGAGAGTTCATTAGGCTTGTGATTAATTCTATGCGAAAGTCCAAGATAATCCAGTAGCTTTTTAGCCTCTATCTCGGTCTCTTGTTTAGGTCTGTTAGCAATAAATGCTGGGATACAAACATTTTCTAATGCTGTGAATTCAGGTAAAAGTTGATGAAACTGAAAGATAAAACCTAAATTCAAATTTCTAAATTTAGATAAGGTTTTATCATTCATACTTAAAATATCTTCACTGTTAATTCGCAACTCGAGACCATTATCTTGGCTAGGCTTATCTAACGTTCCTAGAATTTGTAAAAGGGTAGTTTTTCCTGCTCCGGAAGCACCAACAATGGAAACAATTTCGCCTTTTTTAATATGTAAATCTACACCTTTTAGAACGTGTAGCTGATCGTAATATTTATGTAGATTTTTAGTCTGTATCATTTGAAAACTGTTTTTACAAAGAAACAAAGATTTTAATGATTATGAATTTCATGGCATACTATTTTACTTTGACAAATAATAAACTTTAGTTAAGGAAAGCTATTTCGACTTATTTAATGAATAAATTTGATGAGATCACAAAAATCATGAAAAAAATAATTGGACTTTTTTTGGCACTACTGCCTTTTTCATTTTGTGGAAAGCAAAGTAATGTTGTAGTACCAAAGAGTAAAGAAGTAAAAAATATGGAAGTAAAAGAAGGAATGGAAGTAGCAACTTTCGCAGGAGGTTGTTTCTGGTGTACAGAAGCAGTTTTTTTAGAATTAAAGGGAGTTAAGTCAGTAGTTTCAGGATACATTGGTGGACGAACTGTAAATCCTACCTACAGTGAAATTGGAACTGGTGAAACCGGACACGCAGAAGCAATAGAAATTACATTTGATCCTGCTTTGATAAGTTTTGGTGAATTGTTAGAAATATTTTTTGCAACTCATGACCCTACGACTTTAAACCGTCAAGGAGCAGATGTGGGAACACAATATCGCAGTGAAATTTTCTATCACAATGCTTTTCAAAAACAATTGTCAGAAGATTATATAGCATTAATGACTTCAGAAAATACTTTTGGTAAACCAATTGTAACAAAAATGTCACAAGCACCCACTTTTTATGTTGCTGAAGACTATCATCAAAATTATTACAATCAAAATAAAACACAAGGGTATTGCAGTTACGTAATCACCCCGAAAATTGATAAGTTAAAAAAAATGTACCAAGATAAACTCAATAAATAATTGGCATTAGATTTGTACGTGTACTTTAAATTTTAAAAAAAATATGCGAGAACAAATTCAAATTGTCAAAGCGGACAACAAAATAAAAAACTTATTGTTAGGTCTTTTGTTTGACGCAATTGGTATGTTGTCATTTACAGTTCCTTTTATTGGAGAATTTTCAGATGTAATTTGGGCTCCTCTAGCGGGGTATTTAATGACATGGATGTATAAAGGAACAGTTGGTAAAGTAGGAGGAGTGATTACTTTTCTAGAGGAAATATTACCTTTCACAGATTTTATTCCGACATTTACATTGACCTGGATTTATAATTATTTGATAAAAAAACAAAACGTCTCCTAAGTGAGGCGTTTTTTTATTCTTTAAAAAGAAATCCTAAACCCAATCGTTTCAACATTTTTTTTTCGAATGACCAAAAGAATTTAAATTGTCCGAAGAGAAAACCTATTGTAACAAGTAAAACTTGATAAATTGGAAAAATTAGGAGTAAACGAACCGCAGTAAACCATAAACCTAAATCTTCTTTTGTAATTCCCAACCAAAAACAGAATGGCTTGGATAACCAAGCAGAAGCCGATCCTGTTATTGCAAAGACAATAAAAATGATAGTCAGCTGGTAATTAGACTCAATTTTCCAACGCTCTTTTAGTTTGTTCATTTTTGTATTCAATGATCACAAAGATAAGAAGATTATCGTTGCGGTACATAGCCAAAAAGCTTTTGTTTATTGGTGTTTTGAAAATAAACCATATAATTGTAAATCAAATAATTTACTTCATAACCGTAGTCTATGTTTGGATTATAATTAATAGGCATTTCATATAAATAACTACTGTATCGATTAGGTTGCAAAGCTCTATTGTTATATTCTGCTACCCAAACATTGTTTTTAGCTTCTAAGTAACTTTGGGAATGATAATTTCTAGGATAAGAATTCGTGATCAACCAAGAGCTAAATCCCGAGTCAATTATAAGTACTTCATATTCCAATTCCTCATTAGCAATTCTAATCGTATCACTTTTTACTGCACCTATTTGTTCTGCATTGTTCATCGCTTGCTTAGAACTATTACAGCTCAACAGTATACCAAAGATCACAACTAACATTAAAATAATATTTCTCATAAATTTAAAATTATAGCACTAAAGTTACGAAAAATAACTCGCTGACTACTAGTTTTTTAGCATAAAAAAAAGTCATTTACAATTTGTAAATGACTTTTTTATTATTTTTAATTGTTTTCTACTTACCAAAAATTTTACCAAATATTCCTCCGATTTCTCCATATTTACTAGCTGCAGAAACCGCGTCGTCAATAGTTAACTTTCCATCGCCGTTTTGGTCCAATGAAGAAGTTAATAATCCACCTGCTCCAGAAGTAGAACTTCCTTCATTGCCTCCAAGTAATCCACCTAGAATATCGCTTATTCCTCCGCCAGACGAAGATTCGTCGTTTTTATTGATGCCACTTTGTTTTGCATTTTTTGCAAGATAAGCCATTAAAATAGGGGCTGCCATTTTTAATATCATTCCAATCTTGTCAGAACTCACTCCAGTATTTTGGCTCAAATTATTTTCAACATTAGGCTGATTTCCACCAAGCACCTGACCCAAGATATTAGAACCATCAGATAAATCTGCTCCACCTAGAAAACCTGACAAATTATCCAGAATTCCACCATCATGTTTCCCTCCTAATAATGCGCCAAGTAAACCACTTTTACCTTCAGGAGTTGCTGCATTGTTCTGCATCGCACCAAGCAAAGTTGGTAAAGCTGATGACAAAACTGATGAAGTTTCATTTTCAGTTGTTCCTGCTCGCTGACTTACGATAGAAATAATTTGTTGACCTAAGTCGCTATCTAATAAATCCATTAATCCAGCCATAACCCTAAATTTAATTGTTAAAATTGTTACGTAAAGCTATAAATAAATTCTAAATAATAGAATTCACTAAAGTGCTATTTCAACAAATTAATTATTTGCGAAGCTAATTCAGTTCCAATTCTATCCTGTGCTTCCCCAGTAGCTGCACCAATATGCGGCGTAAGTGAGATTTTATGATTCATTAAAATAGCCATTTCTGGATTTGGTTCGTTTTCAAAAACGTCTAATCCAGCAAATAATACTTTACCGCTATCTAATGCTTTTACTAATGCAACTTCATCAATTACACCACCTCTAGCACAGTTAACGATTCCAACACCATCTTTCATAGTAGCAAATTCTTTTTCACTAATTATGTATCCGTCTTGAGCTGGAACGTGTAATGTTATAAAATCAGCTTCTTTAAACAAAGACTCTAGTGATTGAGATACAATTGTAGTTGTAATCGATTGACCATCAAAAAATTCAACTTTCACATCAACTTGTGGAATAAAACTATCCGCCGCAATAACTTTCATTCCTAAACCTAAAGCCATTTTAGCAGTCGCTTGGCCAATACGACCAATTCCTACTATACCAAGTGTTTTTCCTCTTAATTCAATACCATTTGCGTATGCCTTTTTTAAGCCATCAAAATTAGTATCACCTTCTAAAGGCATATTTCTATTCGAATCATGTAAAAAACGAACACCAGAAAATAAATGAGCAAAAACTAATTCTGCTACTGATTCTGATGAAGAAGCTGGAGTATTAATCACATGAATTCCTTTGCTTTTAGCATAATCCACATCAATATTATCCATTCCTACACCACCACGACCGATGATTTTTAATCCTGGACAAGCATCAATAATATCTTGACGAACTTTAGTAGCGCTTCGCACTAAAACAACTGCCACATCATTCTCATTTACAAAGTTAGCAACTTGTTCTTGCGCTACTTTTGTAGTAATTACTTCAAATCCACCTTTTTCTAAAGCTAGAATTCCACTTTTCGAAATTCCGTCATTGGCTAATACTTTCATTATTTATATCATTGCGAGAAAAGAAGTCATTCCGTTCTCATAGTTAATTTTTGTTTAATTTTAGGAGCTATTTCCCGCTATCCGCTGCAATCTTTTTATTCGCTAAAAAGCTCATAAAAAGGATTTTCACTAGTATCGGGGCTAGAATCCCGAGTAGATATTGTTTTTTGTGTTCCTAGATTACTCTTTCGTTGGAGTGATTATATTTTTGATTCTAATTCTTTCATTAAATCAACTAATACTTGTACGCTTTCCAGAGGAAGTGCATTGTACATAGAAGCTCTGTAACCACCTACAGAACGATGTCCTGGCAATCCAGAAATTCCTGCTGCTTTCCACATTGCGTCAAATGTAGCTGCATGAGCTTCATCATTCAGCAAGAAAGTAGCATTCATAGTGGAACGGTCTTCAATTGCAGCAGCTCCTTTAAATAATGGATTTCTGTCAATCTCATTATAAAGTAAAGATGCCTTTGCATTGTTTATTTTTTCAATCGCTGCAATACCACCAAGTTTTTTAAGCCATTGTAAAGTCAATAAAGACGCATAAACTGGAAAAACAGCAGGAGTATTGTACATGCTTTCAGCTTTAATATGTTTTGCGTAATCCAACATACTAGGTATTACTCTTCCGTTTTTACCAAGAATTTCTTCTTTGATTATAACTAAAGTAGTTCCTGCTGGACCCATGTTTTTTTGAGCTCCTGCATAGATAATATCAAATTGAGAAAAGTCTAATTGTCGGGAAAAAATATCTGAACTCATATCGCAAACTAATGGTATGTCTACTGAAGGAAATTCCTTCATTTGCGTTCCAAAAATAGTATTGTTACTTGTACAGTGTAAATAGTTTGCATCTTGAGGGATAGTGTACCCTTTTGGAATATGATTGTAATTTTGATCTTTTGAAGAAGCTACGATTACAGTTTCTCCAAAAAGCTTCGCTTCTTTTATCGCTCCGCTAGCCCAAGTTCCTGTGTCAAGATAAGCGGCTTTTCCGCCTTCTTTCATTAAATTGTAAGGCACCATTAAAAATTCTAAACTTGCTCCGCCAGCTAAAAATAGTGCGCTATATCCTTTTCCTTCTAGGCCTAATAGTTCAAGAGCTAATGCTCTTGCCTCATCCATTACTGCTACAAAATCTTTACTTCTGTGCGAAATTTCTAAAATAGATAAACCCGAATCATTAAAATTTAAAATTGCTTGTGCTGATTTTTCAAAAACTTCTTGTGGTAAAATGCAAGGTCCTGCGCTGTAGTTGTGTTTTTTCATGGTGTAGTTTATATCCGAAAAATTAAAGTGCAAATTTCGGAAATAGCTCTCGAAAAAACGTTGATTATTTCGAAAATATTGAACATAATTATACTATGTTGTTATCAAAAACGAAATTGTATCTATGTTATCTGCGTAATTCCATAATGCAGGTTTTTGTGTTTTGCCAAAATACGTACTGTTTTCTATAACACCATCACTTACAATGCACTGTATTTGCTCACTTTCCAACTCTAATTTATTTTTTAAAGCTTCAATATCTTCATATTTTTCATAGAATACGCTTGAAATCGGTGAGGCATGACTTATATCTTCTTTCAGAGTTAAAAACTCATTATCTAATAATTTAAAATTACTCATCAAGAAAACAGCCTTGTTGTAATCATAATTGTTAGCATATTTTTCGTAATAAATGACATCTTTATATTCGAATATCGCTTCAAAAAACGCGACAAAAGAGTAATCCTTTGGCACAAAAAGTTTAGAGACATTGCGACATCCTAGACCAAAATATCTAAAAATATCTTCTCCTAAAGCCGTCAGTTGTTCCTTAGTTTCATTACCTGTTAATACGGCAATTGAGTTTCTGCTTTTTCTTATTATCGAAGGTTTGTCTTTAAAATAATATTCAAAATAACGAGCAGTATTGTTACTTCCCGTAGCAATAACAGCATCAAAATTTTCTAATTTTCCTTCTACAAAATTTATTTTATTTGCAAATTCTGGCTCTACAGCAATAATGTATTTGGCTAAAAAAGGTAATAAATGCTGATCGTTTGATGAGGTTTTTATCAAGACGGTATTTCCAGTAATTAAAACGGAAAGGAAATCATGAAATCCAACTAAAGGAATGTTTCCTGCTAGAATCAGCGCAACATTTTTAGATTTATTTTTATCTAAATCATACGGAGATAGCCATTGAGTCAAGTTCTCTTCAGTTAATGCTTCAGCCCATGATTGAATAGAAAAATATACTTGTTCAGGAGTGTACCAACCATTGTGCGATTGTGACAAATGTATTAAATCCACAAATGCATCAAAAAATCTGTCATTATGCAAAACGGCTCGATTTTTTACTGTGTTATTTTCAGAAAATTGAGCTAAAAATTCTCCTAATTTAACAAAAACATTTTTTTTTGTATCTAATGTCATAATGTTTGCTTATGAATAGTTTTGATTGTAATTTTGCACAAAAATAAGGATAAAGTATTTAGACATTGCTAAAAAAGCTCAAGTTTTAAAAACAAACTCTAATACCTAACTATTTATACTTTTAAATAAAGAACAATGGCAATTATTATAACAGACGAATGTATCAATTGTGGCGCTTGTGAACCAGAATGCCCAAATACAGCGATATACGAAGGAGCAGACGATTGGAGATATAAAGATGGAACGAAATTGAAAGGTAAAATTATTTTACCAGACGGTACAGAAGTAGATTCTGATGAGGCTCAAACACCTATTTCAGATGAAGTTTACTATATAGTTCCTGGAAAATGTACAGAATGTAAAGGTTTTCACGATGAGCCACAATGTGCTGCGGTTTGTCCCGTAGACTGCTGTATTCCTGATGACAACCATGTAGAGTCTGAAGAAACGTTACTTAACAGACAAGCATTCTTGCATAACGAATAAGTTATAAATCTCACGATATTATAGAACCTGTTTATATATGTAAGCAGGTTTTTTTATGGAACAAATTTTACGATTTCGTAGCACTGACCACGTCACATATCAATAAATTATCTTCTATTTATATGGCGTGATTTTAATTTTTGCAAAAGCACAAAACATTCAGTTTGTCAGCTTCAGCGTAGCGGAAACCTTTTTTTTTATAGTATTTTGACTTCCACCATCCTAAAGCAATTGTCTAAAAATTATGCTTTAAAGTTAAGTAAGCCTTCTGCTTCTAGAATAGTTTGAATTCTACACATTCGACAATATCAGTTTTTATTGAAGATAATGAACAAAAAAAAGAGCTGCCTTTCGACAACTCTTTTTTGAAATAAATATTTCTTTAAATTAAATTAGAATGTAAAACCAAGTCTAGCGTAGTAGTAAGCTCCGCTGAAACCCATTTGTACTGCATCCCAATATCCACCGCCTTCAACCCAGTCATCTTGTTGATCAGGATAAACATTTAATAAGTTGTTAGCTCCTAAAGTAATTTTTGCCGATTTACTAATTTTGTAACCTAAAGTTAAATCAGTTACAATTTTAGCACCGTAAGTATCAGTTGCAGCTTTCACTTGGTCAGCAAATGATCCATAATCAGCTACATCTTCATCCATTTGGTAATCTAATAATTTTACTTCACTAAATCTTGTGAATGCTAATCCAGCATCAAAAGCTTTTCTATTGTAATTAAAGTTCAAACCAAATTTATTATTTGGAGCAGATGCTAATAAAAATCCTTTATCACGCTCGCCGAAAAAAGCATTTGCTGCTAAACTTCCGTTTTTTACTTTATCAATTTTCATATCATTAATGTTACCCACTAATGTTACTCCAAACTTGCTTTCATTAATTGTTTTTTTCCATGCTAAAACAACATCTAAACCTGTAGTTTTAGTATCAACTCCATTCACAAAGAATTGTGCTTTATCAACACCAACACCTAAAGGAGTTGCGTCAAAATAACCAGTTAATACAATTCTGTCTTTTACGTTAATTAAGTATCCATCAACTGTTGCTGTGAAATCGCCATAATTTGCAGTAAAACCTAAAGATGCATTAAAAGCTTTCTCTTCATTTAATTTTTCTATACCAAATGATTTTGTCACTGGACTGTTATTTGGCGAAAGTAAAACTTCTGTTGCTCCAGCTGAACTAAAATTGGTAAAACGTAAGTTATAGTATACTTGCGCTAATGAAGGAGCACGGAAACCTGTACTTACAGAACCTCTAATGTTTATGTTTTTATTTGCTTTTAATCTCATTGCTAATTTACCATTCAGTGTACTTCCAAAGTCGCTGTAGTTCTCAAAACGAACTGCTCCACTAACTAAGAAATTTTCAGTAAGGTCTAATTCAGCATCCGTATAGAGAGATAAATTTGTTCTACTTCTATCCACCTCATTTAATGGGCTATATCCAGGAAACCCTTGTGAACCTCCAGGTCTAGGAAGTGTTAACGGAGAGTTTGGATCAGTTGCATCATAATCTGGATTAGGAATTGAAGGCAATGTTTGCGTTGAAGGATCAGTGATTGGTCTCCTATTTATGTCGTAAGTTGCGTATGAACCTTCTTCACCAGCAAAGATGTTGAATTTTTCAGTTCTAAATTCTGCTCCAAAAGCAAGATTTAAACCGCTCATCACGCCATCATAATTTTTAGAAACATCAAAATTTGTAGTGTTTTGACTTAAGCTATGTCCACCTGCGTCAAAATCTGTTGGAGAAGCATCTTCCAAAGAGGCATTGATTGTTCCCTTAGTGTAATAATGGAAAAGATTTTTACCAAATGTATTACTAATATCTATTTTCCATCCACTAGTAGTTTCAGTTCTGAAACCTGCAGCCATAGAATTATCAATAATATTTGAAGTAATTCTTGGGGTATAACCACCAGGATAAATGGATTGCACAACGCGTTCTCCATCATTTCTTGTAAATGCGTAAGCATCAGTATCTCTAAAATTTCGTCCACCAAAAGCGTAAAACTCTGTTTTATCAGAAATAGGAATTACCATATTCCCGAAAAGGTTAAAGCCTTGAATGGCAGCTTCTCCAAAACCTTTTCTGAAATCAAATCCTGGACGTAACGTTTTATTCTTGTTAATATATTCTGTTGTGAAATTAGCAAAACCGCCTTTTTCACCGATAGCAACACCGTAATTTGCAGCGACTTTAACAGACCCACCGTCAAAAGATTGATCTTTGCCAAATGTATTTCCATTTCCATTTTTATCCAAACGATACCCGTCAGTATTAGCTGTTCCAACTGGGAAATCTCCTTTTGCATTCGTGTTAAATGCACCATAAGTTACAGTACCCGTTAATTCGTTAACGTCATCATTTAAAACAATATTGATTACTCCCGCAATAGCGTCAGAACCATATTGAGCCGCAGCACCATCTCTAAGAATTTCAATTCTTTTGATCGAAGCTGCTGGAATAGCATTTAGGTCAGTTCCTGTATTTCCACGTCCACGCGTTCCAAAAAGATTGATTAGAGACGATTGATGTCTTCTTTTACCATTTATTAAAACCAAAGTTTGATCTGGACCTAAACCTCTTAAAGAAGCCGGATCTACGTGATCTGCACCATCAGATCCAGATTGTTTGTTAGCATTAAACGAAGGCGCAACGTATTGCAGTAATTCATTTATTTCTAACTTTCCACTTTGAGTAGTAACATCTTTCACGCTAATTATATCAATTGGCACAGCTGAATTTGTAACTGTTCTTTTTGTATTTCTTGAACCTACAATTTGAACTTCTTGTAAAACTTGACCACCTTCTTCCGATAAAACAACATTGATTGTTGGAGTGGAAGCTGCTCTTTCTAAATTAGAAAAGCCTACATAGCTAAAAACTAGCATTGCGCCTTCTTTAACTTTTATTTTGTAAGCTCCATTTGAATCCGTAGAAACACCGTTGCTGGTTCCTTTTTCGATAATGTTAACCCCTGGTAAAGCAAAGCCAGTATTATCTTTTACTATACCTGAAATCTCTTTTTGAGCAAAAAGAAATGACACATTTAATAGAAATAAAAGCAAAATTAATTTTTTCATAATAAATAGAATTTGGTTTTAGTTAGTTGTAATAATTCAGTGCAATATAATATTTTTTTAACTTAACATTAGTATATTCATTGAATTTGATAATAAAATTAATAATTCATTTAAATAGGCCAATAAAATTACGACTTTAATAAATTGTTATAAAAACTGCTGAAGTTAGCGTAAAATGTTGTAAAAATAGTTTCGAGATGGATTAATTTGGTGATTATGGTAGCAAACATTTATTAAATCTTATATTTGCAAACTTTAAAAAGTAATTAACAAGAAACGTATAGCAGACAACTGCTATTTGTAAATCGAAATAGTATGAAAGCAGGAATTGTAGGGTTACCAAATGTTGGAAAATCAACATTATTTAATTGTTTGTCAAATGCAAAGGCGCAAAGTGCCAATTTTCCTTTTTGTACTATCGAACCTAATATAGGAGTTGTTAATGTACCGGATTCTAGAATGCAAAAACTGGAAGAATTAGTAAAACCAGAGCGTGTTCAAATGGCTACTGTAGATATCGTAGATATTGCTGGATTAGTAAAAGGAGCAAGTAAAGGAGAAGGTTTAGGAAATCAATTTCTTGGAAATATTAGAGAGTGTAACGCTATTATTCACGTTTTACGTTGTTTTGATAATGATAATATTGTTCACGTTGATGGAAATGTGAACCCAATTCGTGACAAAGAAACGATCGATATTGAATTGCAGTTAAAAGATTTAGAAACGGTAGAAAAACGTTTAGAAAAAGTAAATCGTGCTGCAAAAACAGGGAATAAGGAAGCACAGACTGAAAAAGCACTTTTAGATCGTATTAGAGAAACGTTGTTACAAGCTAAATCTGCTAGAACAATTACAACTCAAGGTAATGATGAAGAGGTTTTAATGGAGTCTTTTCAATTGATAACTGCTAAACCAGTATTATACGTTTGTAATGTTGATGAGAATTCAGCAGTAAGCGGAAATAAATATGTTGACCAAGTTCGTGAACTAGTTAAAGATGAAGATGCTGAAGTAATCATCCTTTCTGTAGGAGCTGAAGCTGACATCACAGAACTTGAAAGCTATGAAGAACGCCAAGTTTTCCTTGAAGACATGGGATTGAGTGAGCCAGGAGCTTCAGTTTTAATTCGTGCTGCTTATAAATTATTAAAACAACAGACTTATTTCACAGCAGGTGTAAAAGAAGTTCGCGCTTGGACGATCAATATTGGATCTACTGCGCCACAAGCTGCAGGAGTGATTCACACCGACTTCGAAAAAGGATTTATTCGCGCAGAAGTTATCGCATACGAGGATTTTGTACATTATGGTTCAGAAGCTAAATGTAAAGAGGCAGGAAAATTCAAAGTAGAAGGTAAAGAATATATCGTTAAAGATGGTGATGTAATGCACTTCCGTTTTAACGTATAGTCATTGCGAGAGAGGACTCAGTCGTAGTGCATAAAAATTAATAGAAACCGTAGAAGCAATTCTGCGGTTTTTTTTTAACCTAAATTTTGTCATATTGTATGCATATTAACAATTTACTTGTTGCAGTCAGGGATTCCTTCGGAATGACAAACTAAACGTGAATAATAATTTTTGCGTAAAACAAGTTCACAAAGTTTGTAATACTGAAAGCATCTCAACAATTTTCTCATTGCAGTCAGGGATTCCTCCGGAATGACAAACTAAACGAGAATTGCAGTTTTTGCTTAAAACAAGTTCATAAAGTTTGTAATGCTGGAAGCATCTCAACAATTTACTTATTGCAGTCAGGGATTCCTCCGGAATGACAAATTAAACGGAGACTCCAGTTTTTGTATAAAAAAACCTCCCAGTTTGTCATGCTGGAAGCATCTCAACAATTTACTTATTACAGTTAGGGATTCCTCCGGAATGACAAATTATGTGTTTATCTTTATGGATTTTATTAGTGCTATTTGTCCTTCTGGAAACATCTCAAAAAATTACTTATTGCAGTAATGAATTCTTCCGCAATGATAAACTAGTTAGAATTATAAGTATTCAATTCCATTCGTGCTCTAATTTCACTATTTTTATAAAAAAAAACTATGAAAATTATAGCTTTTGGCGCAAGCCCGAGTAAAAACTCCATCAATAAAAAATTAGCGACATCAGCGGCACATCTATTCAATGATGCAGAAGTTGAAGTACTAGATTTAAATGATTTCCAAATGCCTATTTATTCTGTTGATATCGAGGAAGAAATTGGAAAACATAATTTGGCTCAAAATTTTGTAGATAAAATCAGTACTGCAGATATTTTAGTAGTTTCAATGGCGGAGAATAACGGAAATTATTCTGTTGCTTTCAAAAATGTTTTTGACTGGTGTACACGAATTAGAAAAGACATTTTTCAAGATAAACCTATGCTTCTTATGGCAACTTCTACCGGAGCAAACGGTGCAACAAGTGTTTTAGGAATTGCTAAAAATGCTTTTCCTTTTTATGGAGGGAATGTAAAAGCAACATTTTCATTACCAAGTTTTGATGATAATTTCGATATTGAAAAAGGAGAGATAAGCAATGATAAAATGCGAAATGAACTCCAAAAAATAATCGTTGACAATTTTTAAGAGCATATGACTTTAGTTCAATTACATTCAATTTTAGATAACGATTTCTATAAATTTACCATGCAGCATGCTGTAATCAAGCTTTTTCCAAAAGCTAAAGTTCGTTATGCATTCATCAATCGAGGAAAACATCAATTTCCTCCTCATTTTGCTAATTTGCTTCGCAAAGCTGTTGATAAAATGATTAATTTAAAATTAACGATTGCTGAAAAGAAGTTTCTTGCTGATAATTGTCCCTATTTAGATCCAACTTATTTAGATTTTTTGCAAGGGTATCAATACGATCCAACTGAAGTTAAGATTGAGCAGGAGGGAAGCGAGCTAAAAGTGACTATTGAAGGATATTGGTACCGAACAATTCTTTGGGAAGTTCCATTAATGGCTTTGATCTCTGAACTTTTTTATGTTTCTCAAAATTTAGTTCGTGTGGACGATGAAGAAGTAAAACGCATCACTAAATCAAAAATTGAAAGTTATAAGAGTTTGGGAGTCGTGATTTTAGAATTTGGAACTCGTCGTCGTCATTCTTACGAAGTCCAAAAAATGGTTAATGATACATTAGATGCGCATGGTGCAGATAATTTTTTAGGAACTAGTAATGTGCATTTTGCAATGTCTCAAAACAGAAAACCGTCAGGAACTCACGCTCACGAATGGTTTATGTATCACGCTTCGGAATATGGATTTAAAGTCGCTAATGCGGTTAGTCTCGAAAATTGGACAAAAGTGTATCAAGGCGACCTCGGAATTGCATTAACTGATACGTACACAACCGAAGTCTTTTTCGAACAATTTAATAAAAAATATTCTAAACTTTTTGATGGTGTTAGGCATGATAGTGGTGATCCAATTGAGTTTGCTAAAAAAACGATCGAGCATTATGAAAAAATGGGAATAGACCCTAAATCAAAAATTATAGTTTTCTCTGATTCATTGAATTTGGAAAAGGTAAAAGTAATCGCTGATTTTTGTAGAGGCAAAATAAAAATGTCTTTTGGAATAGGAACAAACTTCAGCAATGATGTTGGTTTACCTGCAATGAATATGGTAATTAAACTTACGGACACGAAACCAGAGAATAGTCATTGGGAAGCTGTTGTCAAATTATCAGATGAGAAAAATAAACATACAGGAACTCCTAAAATGATTGCTCTTGCCCAACAAGTTTTAGGAATAGAATCCTAAAATCAATCGGTTATAAACTGTCGAAATCATTTTTAATAACTTTGAAGCGAAGCTCTTTTAAAATTTATCGAATTACACTATATTAGCACACTCTAGGTCCAAGCTCAAAGTAGGAACCGAAAAGAACGAAGTTAAAATCCACAAAATTTACAATGTCCGATCAAAATCAATATACCGAAGATAATATTCGGTCACTCGACTGGAAAGAACACATTCGCATGCGTCCCGGAATGTATATCGGGAAGCTTGGGGACGGATCTTCACCAGATGATGGTATTTACATTCTTCTAAAAGAGGTTTTAGATAACTGTATCGATGAATTTGTCATGGGTGCAGGAAAAACTATTGAAGTTACTATAAAAGACAAAACCGTTACTGTTAGGGATTATGGTCGTGGAATTCCTTTAGGAAAAGTGATTGATGTTGTATCTAAGATGAATACGGGAGGAAAATATGATTCTCTTGCCTTTAAAAAGTCGGTAGGTTTGAACGGAGTAGGAACAAAAGCAGTGAATGCTTTATCTAATTATTTTCGTGTAGAATCAGTGCGTGATGAGAAGCAAAAAGCAGCAGAATTCTCCGCAGGAAATTTAATGCTTGAGGAAGACGTTATTGAAACTACAAAGCGTAAAGGAACTAAAGTTACTTTTATTCCAGACGAGTCAATTTTTAAAAATTATAAATTTAGGTTTGAATACATCATTAAAATGCTTAAAAACTATTGTTACTTAAACAATGGTTTGACTATTATTTTTAATGGTGAAAAATACTTCTCTGAAAATGGATTGAGAGATTTATTAGAAGAAACAATAAGTGCTGAAGATTTAGAGTATCCCATCATTCACTTGAAAGGAGAGGATATTGAAATTGCTTTAACACACAGTAAAACGCAATATAGCGAAGAATACCATTCGTTTGTAAATGGACAAAATACTACACAAGGAGGAACGCATTTAGCCGCTTATCGTGAAGCGATTGTAAAAACCATCCGAGAATTTTATAATAAAAGTTTTGAAGCTTCAGATGTTCGAAAATCAATCGTTACTGCGATTAGTATTAAAGTAATGGAACCGGTTTTTGAATCGCAAACCAAGACCAAATTAGGCTCGACTGATATGGGTTCTGAAGTGGGAATGCCTTCGGTACGTACTTTTGTAAATGATTTTGTAAAAACAAAATTAGATAATTATTTACATAAGAATCCTGTTACTGCAGATGCATTATTACGCAAAATTTTGCAAGCGGAAAGAGAACGTAAAGAGTTATCTGGAATTAGAAAGCTAGCTACAGATCGTGCTAAGAAAGCAAATCTGCATAATAAAAAACTGAGAGATTGCCGCGCGCACCTTCCAGATACAAAAAATCCTAGAAATTTAGAAAGTACACTTTTTATAACCGAGGGAGATTCAGCTTCTGGATCGATTACCAAATCGAGAGATGTAAACACACAAGCAGTTTTTAGTTTGCGTGGAAAACCTTTGAATTCTTACGGGATGAGTAAGAAAATTGTTTATGAAAATGAAGAGTTCAACTTATTGCAATCAGCGTTAGATATCGAAGATGGTTTAGAAAAACTAAGATACAACAATATAGTAATTGCAACTGATGCTGATGTCGATGGAATGCACATTCGCCTTTTATTGATTACTTTTTTCTTGCAGTTTTTTCCTGAATTGATAAAAGAAGGACATTTATATATTCTACAAACACCACTTTTTAGAGTTCGAAACAAGAAAGAAACGATTTACTGTTATTCAGATGACGAACGAAAAGAAGCCATCGAAAAGCTAAAACCAAAACCAGAAATTACTCGATTTAAAGGTTTAGGAGAGATTTCGCCAGATGAGTTTAAAAACTTCATTGGAGAAACCATTCGCCTAGATCCTGTAATGATGGATAAAAATACTTCGATTGAGCAATTATTGTCTTTTTATATGGGTAAAAATACGCCTGACAGACAAGAATTTATCATCAAGAATTTGAAGGTGGAATTGGATGTAATTGAGAAGAATTAGATTTTTAAATAGATATAAAGAATACTATAATTGATGTCAGAAAATCTTCAAAATAATTCGTTATTCGCTCAAGTTGTCAATTTGCTTCAGCAATCAAAGCAACAAGTAGTACGAGCTATAAATCAAACTATGGTTTATACTTATTATGAGATTGGCCGAATGATTGTTGAAGAAGAACAAAATGGAAAAGATAGAGCAGAATACGGCAAGCAATTATTAAAAGGACTTTCAAAAGAGCTGAATCACGAGTTTGGAAAGGGGTTTTCGGTGGATAATTTACAAAACATGAGAAAATTGTTTTCTGTTTATTCAATTTACGAGACAGTGTCTAGTATTTCTGAAAACGAAATTCCTCACGTAGAGTCTGTTACTTCACAAATAACCGAAATAGTATCTCCTATTTTTAAATTGACTTGGTCTCATTATATTTTTCTAATTCGCATTGATGATTCTAATGAAAGAAGTTTTTATGAAATCGAAACTGCAAAAAATAGCTGGAGTGTTCGGGAATTAAAGCGACAATATGATACTGCTTTATATACCAGATTGTCTTTAAGCAGAGATAAGGAAGGAATTTTGAAACTTTCTCAACAAGGACAAATTATAGAAAAGCCAAAAGATATAATCAAAGATCCTTACATTCTTGAATTTCTTGGTTTACCCGAGTTAAATCAATATTCAGAAAATGAACTTGAAGAAGAAATCATCAATAAATTAGAACATTTTTTGTTAGAATTAGGTAATGGTTTTACGTTTGTTGCCAGACAAAAAAGAATCAGTTTTGATGATAAACATTTTAGAATCGACTTGGTTTTTTATAACCGAATATTAAAATGTTTTGTTCTTATAGATTTAAAAATAGGAGAATTAAAACATCAGGATTTAGGTCAAATGCAAATGTATGTAAATTATTATGACAGAGAAATGCGTTTAGAAGAAGAGAACAAAACAATTGGATTAGTTCTTTGTCAGAATAAAAGTGATTTAGTAGTAGAATACACATTACCTGAAAATAATGAACAGATTTTTGCTAGTAAATATAAAATGGTGTTGCCAAGTAAAGAGGAATTAATCCATTTAATTGAACAAATATAGAAGAATTTAAATGGAGTTATTATAGCGCCATAATTTGAGTTTTAAGCATTTTTATGAAAGACGAAGACGAAGATAACATTATACTAAACGAAGACGAATCGCAAAACGAAACGAATGATTCCAGTGAATCAAATGAAGAGGGTTTTGACGATATTATAACTTCGGGAGGACAGCATTTTTACGATAATCAAGAAGACGGAAACGATACCATTACCAAAGTTACGGGAATGTATAAGGACTGGTTTCTGGATTATGCTTCATACGTAATTCTAGAGCGAGCTGTTCCTGCGATTGAAGATGGTTTTAAACCAGTGCAACGTAGAATAATGCATTCGCTTAAAGAGTTAGATGATGGTCGTTACAATAAAGTAGCAAACGTCGTTGGGCACACTATGCAATATCACCCTCACGGTGATCAGAGTATTGGTGATGCAATGGTGCAAATAGGCCAAAAAGAATTATTAATAGATTGCCAAGGAAACTGGGGGAATATCTTAACTGGTGATGGAGCAGCAGCTTCGCGTTATATTGAAGCCCGTTTATCCAAATTTGCTTTAGAGGTTTTATATTCTCCAAAAATTACCGATTGGGGTGTTTCGTATGATGGTCGTCGTGCAGAGCCTAACAATCTTCCCGTAAAATTTCCTTTACTTTTAGCACAAGGTGCAGAAGGAATTGCAGTTGGTCTTTCAATGAAAGTATTGCCTCATAACTTTAATGAGTTAATAGATTGTTCTATCAAAATATTAAAAGGAAAGCCTTTTACCTTGTATCCTGATTTCATGACGCAAGGAATTGCTGATATATCTAATTATAATGATGGTTTACGAGGTGGACGTGTTCGTGTTCGCGCTAAAATTGCACAACTCGACAAGAATACATTGGTAATTACTCAAATTCCGTTTTCTACTAATACTACCACTTTGATTGATAGTATTTTGAAAGCCAATGACAAGGGCAAAATCAAAATCAAAAAAATTGAGGATAATACAGCCGCGGAAGTTGAGATATTAATACATCTTTTTCCAGGAGTTTCTCCCGATAAAACTATTGATGCATTATTTGCTTTTACCGCTTGTGAAACTTCAGTGGCGCCTTTGGGTTGTGTTATTGAGGATAACAAACCGCTATTTGTAGGTGTTTCTGATATGTTGCGCATTTCAACGAATAGAACGGTACAATTACTTAAAAGCGAACTTGAAATTCAATTAAGTGAATTAGAGGAGCAGTGGCATTTTCTTTCTTTGGAACGAATTTTTATCGAAAATAAAATTTACCGTGACATTGAGGAAATGACGACTCGTGAAACTGTTATAAAAGCGGTTGATGATGGATTAAAACCGCATATTCAGCATTTAAAGCGAGCAGTTACAGAAGACGATATTTTAAGATTGCTTGATATCCGAATCATGCGTATTTCTAAATTTGATAGTAATAAAGCGCAAGATAAAATTGAATCGCTAGAAGGTGATATCGAACAAGTGAAACATCATTTAGAAAATCTGATTGATTTTGCCATTGCCTATTTTGCCAAACTAAAAGAGAAGTACGGAAAAGGCAGAGAACGTCAAACTGAACTTCGTATTTTTGATGATATCGAAGCTACAAAAGTAGTATTAAGAAATACGAAATTGTATGTAAATAAAGAAGAAGGTTTTGTAGGAACAAGTTTGAAAAAAGATCAATATGTTACGGACTGTTCTGATATTGATGATGTGATTGTTTTTCTTCGTGATGGTAAAATGATGATTACCAAGGTTGATGCAAAAACCTTTGTGGGTAAAGACATTATTCACATTGCCATTTTTGATAAAAGCGACAAGCGAACCATTTATAATATGATTTACCGTGATGGTAAATCAGGTCCTTCTTATATAAAACGTTTTAATGTTTCCGGAGTTACACGTGATAAAGCCTACGATTTAACCAATGAAACGGCTGGATCGCAAGTAGTGTATTTTTCGTGTAATCCAAATGGAGAAGCGGAGGTAATTACGATTTTACTACGCCAAATAGGAACGGTTAAAAAACTAAAATTCGATATTGATTTTGCTAATCTTGCGATAAAAGGTAGAAGTTCAAAAGGGAATTTGGTAACTAAATATCCTATCAAAAAAATCGAATTGAAAGAGAAAGGAATTTCTACTTTATTACCTCGCAAGGTCTGGTTTGACGATACAGTACAACGTTTAAATGTGGATGGAAGAGGAGAGTTGTTAGGCGAATTTAGACCAAGTGATAAAATCTTGATTATCTCGCAAACTGGAAAACTAAAAGTCATTACTCCAGAATTAGCGACACACTTTGACGAAGATATGATTGTGCTTGAAAAATGGGTTCCAAAAAAGCCAATTTCAGCGATTTATTATGAAGGTGAAAAAGAACGTTATTACATTAAACGCTTTTTGATTGAAACAGAAAATAAGGAAGAGAGTTTCATTACGGAACATCCTAACTCTCATTTAGAAATCGTTTCAACGGATTACCGTCCTGTGGCTGAACTAATTTTCCCTAAGATTAAAGGAGTTCAAAAAGAGAGTATGACCGTTGATATAGAATCCTATATTGCTATCAAAGGATTTAAAGCATTAGGAAATCAATTGACAACCGATAAGTTAAAACAAGTAAACTTGTTGGAGCCTTTGCATTACGACCTTCCAGTTGAGGTTACTCCTGAACCAACACCAATAGAAGATATTGACGAGTCAGGTATTCAGTTAGATGATGATGGTCAAATAACTTTAAGTTTAGAATAAAAAAATAGCGCTCATCGAGCGCTATTTTTTTTGAAGTGTAATTAGTTTTTCTTTCGCATTTTCATATTCAGGAATTCCACTCCTAATGAAAAGGCAATGGCAAAATATAAATATCCTTTTGGTACCGCACCAACGTGTTCACCAACTAAAGCCGCGTTAGACAAGTGCATACTTTCCGTAATCAACATAAATCCAATTAGAATTAAGAACGCTAATCCTAAAATTTGAATTGATGGGTTTGCATTCACAAAATTCCCAACAGGAACAGCAAAAAGCATCATGACTCCTACAGATATAACAACTGCCGTAACCATAATGTATAAAGCTCCTTCAACACCATTAGTCATTCCTACAGCAGTTAAAATACTATCTACTGAAAATATAAGGTCAATCAATAAAATTTGGAATATTACATTACCAAAAGATTTTGCTGCAGTTGTTTTTAAATTTTTTTCTTCTTCCCCAGTATGATCCACTTTTTCATGAATTTCTTTGGTGCTTTTATAAATTAAAAACAATCCTCCAAGAAATAGTATAATTGCTTGACCAGTAAAATCTGCACTAAACCAAGTCCAGTTTACACTAAAAAAGGGTTCTTTCATTGCAATTAAAAGCGTAATTCCAAAAAGCAGGGCAATACGCATGAACATAGCTAAAAACAAACCAATTTGGGTTGCTTTTTTACGCTTTTCTTCTGGTAATTTACCTGTTACAATTGAGATAAAAATGATATTGTCAATTCCCAAAATAATTTCGAGAAAAGTTAAAGTTAACAACGCAATCCATGCATCTGGATTTAAAAATACTTCCATCTATTTACTATTTTTATTAATTAAGGTTTTATTCAGAGATTTTAGTTACGGTTCCTCTTTGCTTTGCATCAGAACCAACTATTCCAAACTCAAATGTGTACGTGTCTTTTGTAGTTGTTAAAATCTTCATTGCGATAGCTTTTTCTTCAGCCATATTTTTTGGGTGTAGTTTGTTCAACACATATTCACAATCGCTAATCCATCTTATAGAGGCAGTATCTGTCTTGCCTTCATAAGTCTCGATTTCGATACTTTCATTGCGTTCGAATACCGTAGTTTTTTTAACACCATCAACCATGTGTTCAAACTTGAATTTTCCAGTTTTAAAATCTTTGCAGTTACGTTCTTGATTATAGCAAGAAAACAAAAGTAAAATCAGGGGAAGTAAAAATATTTTTTTCATAGTATTTTATTATTGTATTTTAATATCATATTTCTCCAATAGACCAGAAATTCCTTGCACAGAAAATTTAGCTTTTCTCATTGGATTATCTTCTGGATCTATCTTATAATTATAAGCTGTTGCGAAATTAACTGCTGCCAATTGTGTGTCGTTGAAAATAGCGTTATCTAGATTGCAGTTATCAAAGACAGAGTTGGTTAAATTTGCACCATTAAAAGAACCTTCTTTAATGGAACATGAGTTGAATTTTGTTTTAGGCATTTTTTTATTGGCGAAAGATGCATAATCTAAAATACAATCTTGAAACGCTACAGTGAATAAGAAATCAGTGCATTTGTTGAAATGAATTCCTAATAACTTACAATTCTTGAAGCTAACTGATTTAAGACTTGTCGAAGTGAAATCAATCATTGATAAATTACAGTCGATAAACTCGCAATCCATAAAAATATTATTCGAAAAATCACTGTTGGAAAAGTCACAGTTTTTAAAAGTGCAATCCTCAAATTCTCTATTACTTATCCTTTTGTCAATCCAATCTACTTTCTCAAAAGTTTTTTGAATATGTATTAGCTCTTCCATTAATCGTTGAATAAACTTTTCATAATAATTTTTAAACCTAAAAAAGCGAGGTAAACGCCAGCAATGCAAAATATAATACCAAATGCTAATACCAAATAATGCCAAACATTATCTTTATTCATAAAGGCATTGTAGATTACGGCTGGTCCAATGAAGAGCAGTGGTAAAGCACCTCCTAGATATTTAATTCCTTTGTTTAAAAGTTCTTTGTTCGTTGCCATTTTTAATTTAAAATTAGAATCAACTTTATTTAATAGTACTTAGGTTAAAAAAGTCAACCGCTTTTCTGACACTTCCATGAGTTTGCAGTAAATCGCTTGCTTCTACGTAAGACACATCAATTTCCTCCATTATCATTTTCACGCCGCGATCTACAAGCTTGCTATTACTAAGTTGCATATCAACCATTTTATTCCCCTTTACCTTACCTAGCTGAACCATAGTAGCTGTTGTAATCATATTAAGCACTAGTTTTTGGGCAGTTCCTGCTTTCATCCTTGAGCTTCCAGTTACAAATTCTGGTCCTACAACTACATCTATTGGGTATTTTGAGGTTAATGAAAGTGGACTACCTTCATTACAAGAGATACTTCCCGTTATAATATTATGGTTGTTACATTCTTCTAATCCAGCAATTACGTAAGGAGTTGTTCCTGATGCAGCTATTCCGACAACTACATCATTTTCATTTATATTGTATGCCTTTAGATCATTCCAAGCTTGAGTTGTATCATCTTCTGCGTTTTCCACAGCTTTACGAATGGCTGTATCTCCACCAGCAATAATACCGATTACCAAATCGAAAGGAACACCAAAAGTAGGTGGACATTCTGATGCGTCTAGAATTCCTAATCGTCCCGACGTTCCAGCGCCAATATAAAATAATCTACCTCCCAAGTTCATTTTAGGAATAATAGCATTTATTAATTGCTCAATTTGTGGCAATGCTTTTTCGACTGCTAATGGAACCGTTTTATCTTCGTTATTAATATTCGAAAGCAAGCTTGAAACCGACATTTGCTCTAAGTTTTCGTATTTTGAAGATTGTTCGGTCGTTTTAGTAAATGTCATTTTTAATGCTGTTAAAATTTTTAGAACGCAATTTATGTTCTATTCTTATTTTTTTGCGTGAGGGATAGTTGTGAAAATCCTTTATTATGTAGCGATAGCGAAATAATAAAGATTGTAACTTATAGCCCGGTTCGCCCTTGCGAACACGCCCAAATTATTAATTATAAAAAATATGCCAATACAATTCCAATTACTATCATGGAAACTTTAGCTATATTAAATTTGTGTCCTTCACTACTTTCAAAAATGATTGTAGATGAAATGTGAAATAAAATTCCAATTACTACTGCCGTTATTTGGCTATGATATTCGTCTAATCCTGTTAAATAGTCTGACGCTAGAGTTCCTGAAGGAGTCATTACTGCAAACGTTAACATAAAGAAGAAAATTGCTTTCTTATTTAAATTAGAATTGATAAAAAAAGTTGTCAAAATTATTGCGATGGGAAGGTGGTGAATCGCGATTCCTAGCGCTAATTTGCCGTGATCGTGGCCAACAGGAAATCCTTCTAGAAAAGCGTGGATGCACAAACTGATAAATAACAGCCAAGGAATATGCGACATATTAGGTTTTCCATGCACGTGACCGTGCTCAGCACCTTTAGAGAAAAACTCTAAAATGATTTGGAACAATATACCTAACATGATGAAAATCCCCGCGTTATTGCTGTGACTTTCGCCGATTGCATGTTCGTGATCCGCGTAAACTTCTGGCAATAGATGCATGACCGTTAGCGAAAGTAAAAACGATCCACTAAAGGCGAGTAATAATTTGAGATTGGTTTTATTCTTTGGTTTTAAAACCAAAGCTATTATATATCCGAGTAGTACGGAAAGTAAGGGTAAAAGATAATTCATTACTTAAAAATCATAATTAATCGCTCGCTTTCTGTTTTATGAAATTTCTTTAATTTGTAATCACCGAAGATATCCAAAAGGTAGATTCCTGCTTCCTCCATCATCTCCTCAAAATCTTGAAGCGTCAATGCTTTCACTTTTTCAGTGTAGTGAAACTTTTCTCCCTTGTCTTCAAAATCGATTTCCTTGTAAATATGACCGTCTTTCTCGTAACGCTTTATGTGGAATTCAATATCTTCTACCGTTTTGATTTCTTCAGGAACTAAAGTGTCGATCACTTGATTCACATTCATAAAATCAATTGCTGCAAAACCATATTCAGATAGACTATCCTTAATTGCTTTTAAAGTAGTTAAGTTGTCCTCATCATTTTCGAAATAACCAAAACTGGTAAACAAATTGAATATTGCATCATATTTTTCTTCAAAAGGTTCACGCATGTCATGAACTTTAAAATGCAAAGTCTCATTAGCGTTTTTATTAGCTTCAGCGATGCTATTTTCTGATAGATCAGCGCCCAATACATCAAAGCCTAACTGGTTTAAATAGATAGAGTGACGACCTTTCCCGCAAGCTAAATCTAAAACTTTTGCTTTTTCTGGAAGATTGAGATAATGTGTCAAGTTATCCATGAAAATTTGCGCTTCTCTATAGTTGCGTTCTTTATAAAGTATATGATAATACGGCGTGTCAAACCATGAAGAATACCATTTTTCAGGTGGTTTTACTAAATTTTCAGTTGACAGTTTTTGAGCTTCAGACATTTATTCTTTTTCAATTAATTCGATTGATGCAAATTTAGTGTATTTTTGCAGAAAAAGAACTATTTCACTGCGATACAAACAGAACAATGGCATATATTTTTTTAAGAATTGTTTAGTTAGCAATTTTGACTTAAAAAGTATTGCCTATAAATGTTTTTTAGATCGAGTTTAAGTGAAATTTACTTGTTGGAATTTATATAAAGATGGAAGATAATTTTAGAATGGTTGCCAAAACCTTTTTTGGTTTTGAAGAGATATTAGCAAAAGAATTGCAAATGCTAGGCGCGCAAAACGTCGAGCAAGGTGTACGAATGGTAAGTTTTAAAGGCGATAAAGGTTTTATGTATAAAGCAAATTTAGCTTTGCGTACAGCTTTAAAAATCCTAAAGCCTATTTATTTTTTTAAGGCTAATAATGAACAAGCTTTATACAAGGGAATATCAGGTGTAAACTGGTCAAAATTGATTGGTGCAAACCAAACTTTTGTAATTGATACCACTGTACATTCTGAATACTTTAATCATTCCGAATTTGTTTCTCAAAAATGTAAAGATGCTATTGTAGATCAGTTTAGAGAAAGAACAGGTCAGCGCCCAAGCATTGATAAAGTACATCCTGATTTACGGATTAATATTCACATTGATAAAGATCAAGTTTCAGTAGCGTTAGATACTTCTGGAAATGCTTTGAATCAACGTGGTTATAGAACAGCAACAAATATTGCGCCTATAAACGAAGTATTAGCCGCTGGGATTTTATTGCTTTCTGGTTGGGATGGACAAACTGATTTTTTAGATCCTATGTGTGGTTCAGGAACTTTTCTTGCTGAAGCAGCAATGATTGCTTGTAATATTCCTGCAAATATTAACCGTAAGGAATTTGCATTCGAAAAATGGAATGATTGGGATAATAATTTGTTTGATGCTATTTCAGATAGTTTGTTAAAACGCGTACGCGAATTTCATCATACGATAAAAGGATATGACAAGGCACCAAGTGCAGTTCAAAAAGCAAAAGACAATATCAAAAACGCTAATCTTGACGATTATATTACTATCGAAGAGAATAATTTCTTTGATACTGAAAAATCGACTGAAGGTAAATTACATTTAGTTTTCAATCCACCTTATGATGAGCGATTGGATATTCACATGGAAGAGTTTTACAAAAACATAGGTGACACTTTGAAGAAAAATTATCCGGGAACAAATGCTTGGATGATTACTGCAAACTTAGAAGCACTTAAATATGTTGGTTTAAAACCTTCCAGAAAAATCAAACTTTTCAACGCAGGCTTAGAAGCAAGATTAGTGAAATACGAGATGTATGAAGGAAGTAAGAGAACAAAGTTTAATCCTGTAAACGAAGACATCGAAAAAGAATAATTATTTATCCTATTTCGACTATTCAACATAAGAACTGATATAATGACTAAATTACAAATAAGAGCTTTTATATACCAATTAGGGTGTTTCGCAATATTATTTATTTCTGCAAGATATCTCGTGGGAAGATATACAAATCTAACTGGATTTTGGATTCCGCTAACGGCTTTTGTCATAGGAACACTTTTATCTCCAAAATTTCATGCATTGAAAACCAAAGATGGAGAGAAGTTTTACATGAAGTGGATTTTTATGAAAGGTGTTCGGGAAATAGGTTAATTTTTTACATTAAAAATAGCTTCAAAAAAAATGAGATGATTTCGCAAAGAAGTCATCTCATTTTTTTTACACTATTACATTTTATAAGTAAAATTACTATTTAGCCTTTTCAGTTTTGATATTAATAGCTGGTTTTACTTTCTTTTTATAAATAGGAACAAAGTAGGTAACGGTATAGTTAAAACCCACTCCAAAACTACCATCGTAAGTTCTATTAAATCCAGGAATATATAAGTTAGAAAAATTTTCTGGCTCTTTGTTCGTGATTAATCGGTTTAATCTCAAACTGAAACCCATGAACACATTATCAAAAACTTTAGCTTTTACTCCAGCTACGACTTCAATCCAACTCGCGGATAATCCATCAAATTTTTTACCAGAAGCGATAACAGGAATTTCTCCAAAATATGGATTTGAATTATAAACTTTATAGCTATTCAATTGTTGATTGAATGTACTAAAACCATATCGAAGACCAATAGAAATAATGTTTTCCATGTCTAGCCAGTTTTCGTAAGCGTTGTAATCAAAACCAGCTTTGATATAGGAACCTTTTGTCGTAAAATTTACACGATCATCATCAGTGGTTTTATTTTCGTTCCCTAATTCGGCAGCTAGAAAATATTTTTTCGTGAGTCGGTAATCACCAACTAATTCAATTCCTTTGTAATTTTTATCATATAAAGCACGAGTAAGTTTATAAATATCAACTCCAACTCGTACACCATAACGATCAGTTTTTACAGGAATAGAATCGCTCTTTTTTACAATAGGCTCAAGGTTGACTAAAGTTAAAGGTGCATCAGGAATTTGCTGACTATCATCACTAGTTTTACTTTTACTAATTTCTGTAGGATTTGTTTTTTCTTGTTTCGGTTTCGGAGTAGTTTCTTGTGCTTGCGCCAAAGTCATCGATAGAACGAGAAAAAAACTAAAAAAAGATTTTAATGTGTGTTTCATTTTCGTTTTCTATATTATTTTTTTCTACTGATATAAATTTGATCCACTTTTGATTAGCAGCAATTGGGTCTTTATGCGTGTAAGGAGTTGTTGGGTCTAAAGTGAAAATTGATTTGTATCCACAAGCTCTTGATACAAAAACTTCCTTTGTAGTATAATCAAATTTAATAATATCCTCATCAACTAATGCTGCGTTTGAATTACCTGAATTTAATGTCAATCGATAAGTTGTAGTGGTCCCAACAGTTTTTAATGGAATTGAAATCGTATTTGCACTAGTCGTTTCTGCTCCATTAAAAAGAACACCTTTTGGCATTCCATCTCCTATAACTTTTAAATCGGTTACGTTTTTCAATACTGAAGGATTTAGAAAATCATAAAACCCAATCACTAATCGTGGAGTCGTAGGTGTATTTGCATCACAAATATCATCTTTCTCACAACCAGAAAAAGATAGCGCTAAAACAAATAGAAATAAAATTATTTTTTTCATAAATTAAATGTTCAGTGTTCAGTGTTCAATAATTAATGTTCAGATCGTTGAAACTGAATACTGTTACTGAGCACTGCCAACTATTTTCTTCTCTCTAAAAGCACTACATTTTCAACGTGATGCGTTTGTGGAAACATATCAACGGGACGCACCCTTGTTACTTTATATTTCTCATCCATTAGCGCTAAATCGCGCGCTTGTGTAGCAGAGTTACAACTTACATAAACCACTTTTTCAGGAGCAATTTTCATAATTTGTTCAATAACATCTTTGTGCATACCATCTCTTGGTGGATCAGTGATGATAACATCAGGATGTCCGTGTTGTGCAATAAAATCATCGTTAAATACGACTTTCATATCACCTACATAGAACTCGCAATTTGTAATTTCATTGCGTTCTGCATTTAACTTAGCATCTTTGATCGCTTCTGGAACACTTTCGACACCTATTACTTTCTTAGCTTTTTTAGATACAAACTGAGCAATAGTTCCCGTCCCAGTATATAAATCGTACACAATTTCATTTCCTGATAATCCAGCAAAATCTCTTGTTATTTTGTATAATTCGTATGCTTGATCAGAATTGGTCTGGTAGAAAGATTTAGCATTAATACTAAATTTCAAACCTTCCATTTCTTCTAGAATATAATCTCTTCCTTTGTATAATTTAATATCAGTATCATACAAAGTATCGTTTGCTTTGCTGTTTATCACGTATTGCAAAGAAGTAATTTGCGGGAATTTCTCGTAGATATGATTTAAAAGTAATTCTCTATTAGCTTTATCATTTTCGAAAAACTGAATCAATACCATGATTTCACCAGTGGAAGATGTTCGCAACATTAAAGTTCGTAACAAACCTTCATGCGCTCTTGGATTAAAAAAAGTTAAGCCATGCTCATTTGCAAAAGAACGAACTTCGTTTCTAATTGCATTAGAAGGATCTTCTTGTAAATGACATTTATTGATGTCTAGAATTTTATCCCACATTTTCGGAATATGGAAACCTAGCGCATTTCTATTTCCTAAATCTTCAGTACTTCCAATCTCAGCGTCTGTTAACCAACGGCTATTAGAAAAAGAAAATTCCATCTTATTTCTGTAGAAAAACTGTTTTTCTGAACCTAAAATTGGTTCAAATTCAGGAAGTTCAACTTTTCCTATGCGTTGTAAATGATTTAACACTTCATTTTGCTTGTAATACAACTGTTGGCTGTACTTCATATTCTGCCATTTACAACCACCACAAACACCAAAATGTTCGCAAATAGGTTCGATTCTATGCTCAGAATATTCATGAAAATGAATTGCTTTTCCTTCGTAATATGCTTTACGTTTTTTGAACGTTTGCACGTCCACTACGTCGCCAGGAACGACATTAGGAATAAAAACTACTTTTCCATCGGGAGCCTTTGCTACCGAAACGCCTTTTGCACCAGCATCAAGGACTTTTATTTGATGAAAGACAACTTTGTCTGTATTTTTCTTAGCCATGGCGCAAAAATAAGCCTTTGATTGGTTTTATAAATTCAAAATGTCAACTATTTTCAAAAAGTAGTATTTTTATTTGGGCCTTATCCTGCTTTCCGCTACAAATCTTCATTAATTTAAGCTGCAACGCTACGTCAGTAAAGGAGCTTCCACTGGTCGCTCTTTACTAACAAGAGTTGCAAAGCTTTAATTAATGGAGTTTTTCCACTGCAATCAGGGGCAGGGATTGTGCTTTCAAACAATTTTTAGACACAATCTATATTTCCAACTTTAAATTTTATGAAGTAAGTGATAATTATACTTTAATTTAAAATTGGTTTTTGAATAGTTATGGCACTCAAACTTCTAAAATCTCTTCCAGAAGGCTCTTCAAAAACTTCCAGTTGGAATTGAGAAGCAATGGTTAACAAATGATCAAAAATATCTGATTTTACTGCTTCGTGCTTTGCCCATTCCTTATCATGCGTAAAACAATATATTTCTAACGGCATTCCTTGAGAAGTAGGATCGAGTTGTCTCACCATAGTTGCCATTTCGCAATTAATATGTGGATTTGAAAGAATGTAATTTTCAGCATAAATTCTAAAAATACCAATATTGGTAAGACTTTTAAAATTAACTTCATCAGAATCTTCATTAAACAGCGAAGAATTGCATTTCTTTATTTCTTCTTCTTTTTTAATGATGTACTCTTTGATGAGCGCGTATTTTTTGAATTCAGTAAGCATTTCTTTATCACAGAAACAAAAGCTACTTACCTTAAGATATATTGATCTTTTTATTCTTCGTCCCCCTGAATTGCTCATTCCACGCCAGTTCTTGAAGGAATCATTGATAAATGCATATGTTGGAATTGTAGTTATCGTTTTATCCCAGTTTTGAATTTTGACTGTGGATAAATTAATAGACATTACATCACCATCTGCATCATATTTTGGCATAGCAATCCAGTCTCCAACACGTACCATATCATAAACCGACATTTGTACACTAGCGACAAAACCTAAGATTGTGTCTTTGAAAATTAATAATAAAATGGCAGTCATAGCTCCCATAGCTCCAAGAAAGTAAAGTGGACTTTTACCTAACATTAGAGATAGAATTAAAATGCCTCCTATAAAATAAACTACAATATTAAGAACTTGAATGTAGCTAGTAATGGGTTTGTCTTTAAAAATCAATGATTTAGACATGATTTCATTGATTACAGCTAGCAACGCAATAACGGTCCAAATAATTACTAGCAAAACGACCATCGTAGTGAATGTAACTATATACTTTGAAATTGTAGGGTAGTCCGCTAATATAGAGGGCAAAGTGAAAATGACAATTTCTGCTGGGATAATGAAAGCAAGTTTATCAAATATTTTTTTCTGAATTAAGATATCATCCCACGTAATTTTAGTCTTTACAAAAAGTCTATTAATTGATGTAACAATTAATTTTTTAGTTATCAACCAAGAAATGTAGCAAATGATTAGTAGGCCAAAAAGTAGTATAGGAATAGAAATATAAACAGCAACTTTAGGTTCGATGTTAAAATAATCGGTTAACCATTTAGTGTCAAACTTTATAAGGAATTGTAATTTAATAACTGAATTCATTGTTTTTGCTATGATTTATAGCAAAGGTAACATTCAAAATTCAAGCGAGCGGTAGATCGAGAGTATTGGCTTTAACTTAACATTAAAGTACATTTTATGATGTAAAAAAAATGTTTAAATTATTTTTAGGTTTGAAGAAGATAAAATTTAAGCAAAAAAAATGATTTTAAAAATTCGTTATGATAAATTGCAAAGTATTTTTTATGAATTTAGATTTGAATACTAAAACCTTGCTTGTGGATTATGAAACGAAGTCGATAGTGTTATCTTATTTAAAAAGATTTTTTATTTTCTATTTAATGCTACTTTAATTGCTTTCTCAGCAAGTGGTTGCATAACTTGATATCCATTTTGATTAGGATGTACGCCATCATCAGATAATTCTTTTTTGAGTCCCTGACGATCGTCAACCATTGAGTTGTAATAATCAATGAATTCAATGTTATTTGCAAAAGCATGATCTTTAAGAATCTCGTTTAGTATTTTTATTTTCTCAATTGGTTCTTGATTAGGTCTCCAGTGAAAATCAAAAGCGGGCAAAACCGAACAAAGAATAACTTTTATGTTATTTGCATTAGCAATATCTATCATTGAGAAAATATTATCAGTAATCATTGCAATAGTTGAGAAACCGGTATTTCCAGCAATGTCATTTATACCTGCGAGAATTACAACTACAGTGGGTTTTAAAGCGATGACATCGGCTCTAAAACGAATCAGCATTTGTGGTGTTGTCTGGCCACTAATTCCCCGATTAACGTAATTTTTGTTAGTAAAAAAATTGGGGTTGACAATACCCCAAAATTCAGTTATAGAGTCCCCAAAGAAGACGACTCTTTCTTCGTCTTGTTTAACGAGAGAAAGTGTGGTATTCATTTCTCTGTATTTCTTTAGGTTGGGCCAGTCTTGGCTCTGAAAGTTCTCTGCCATAGTATCGAAGTTTGAAAATTATATTTTTTTTAATTCCGTTTAAACTTAACTTTTAAATTATATTTTTCGATGAAGATCGTAGTTATTGTAGCGTCAAAAAAATAAATTCAAACAATGTTAAACAGTTTATAAATGTAGCTAAATAGGCATGTATCGTATATAGTTTATCTCTATATTTACGAAAAAAGAGGTAGAATGAAATTCTATCAGAAATTATCTACAATTAGTTTTTTAAAAAAGAGCTATGCTTTTAAATTTCTTTTTGTGGCATTTATTGGAATTCACATCCCACTAATAGGCATGTTATTTTACGTGCTTTATGGGAGTAATAATATATCGGCAAATACAATATTAATTGTGGCGCTCGTTATGACATTGATCGCGAGTGCCGCTACATTATATTTTTTAAAGCATTTAATTAAGCCAATTGAAATTGCCTCTAAAGCTCTGGATAACTACAGAAATGAGCGAGAAGTTCCATCTTTGCCCGTAGGTTTTACTGATGAAGCAGGTTTACTAATGTGCAATATTCAAAAATCGATTCTAGAGAATGAGCGATCTTTAAATGATAATCAAGATCTAATTTATTTGCTTTCACACGACTTTAAAAACTTCACTGCAAATTCGCAAGGTTTGGCCGAACTTATTTTGGATGAAAATCCTTCAGAAACAGTGCAAGAATATGCTCAATTAATTAAAAAGAGTACTACCCAGCAGTTTGTTTTTATAGAAATTTTTATAAAACTATTGAAAGATGAGGAAGAACTTTTAAATCGTCCCTTAAAGGTGAATACTATCAATTTGCGCTCAATTTTTGATATTGTACTTATACAAGCCGCTCCAAAATTAATTTCCAAAAAAATAGACTTAACCCCTATTTTCGAAATTGACGAAGTGCTTTTAACAATCGAAGAGGATTTGTTGGTTAGAGTTTTGGTAAACTTGATTGATAACGCGATCAAGTTTTCTTACCCAGAAAGCAAAATCCAATTTAAAGCAAGTATGATTGATGGTAAAATTGGACTTGTAGTTTCTGATTCCGGGATTGGTTTTGACCGAAAATATAAAGAAGAGCTGTATAGAAAGTTTACCACTAGAAGTAGGGTTGGTACTTCAAACGAACCTTCAACTGGAATTGGATTGTACTTATGCAAAAAAATAGTCGAAAAATATCAAGGAAAATTGACCTTAGATAGTGCTGGAGTCAATTTAGGATCAACTTTTTCTGTACTTTTTAATAAGATGGAATAAGTGTAATTATCCTTTAAAATTTCGTTAAAAAGCGTGTTTTTAAAAGAAAAGTAGGATTAAATGAGCTAAATTTGAGAAGAGTTAGATTTTTTAAGGACT
This sequence comes from Flavobacterium sp. PL12, assembly GCF_039123485.1. Lineage (NCBI taxonomy): Bacteria > Pseudomonadati > Bacteroidota > Flavobacteriia > Flavobacteriales > Flavobacteriaceae > Flavobacterium > Flavobacterium sp. PL12. The sequence goes on along the minus strand of NZ_JBANDI010000005.1, from coordinate 40,635 downwards.
ATTGACTTTTTGCTTTAAGAAAAAAAACGGTCACGATCTTTTAAGAATCTAAATTTTTATCAACAATACATTTAATTTAATTCATTTAAAAATAAAGTTATTATGAAAAGAAGTGCAAAAGCAGTTTGGAATGGTTCATTAAAAGAAGGAGACGGAAAAATAAGTACCCAAAGTACAACTTTACAGGATACACAATATTCATTTAAATCACGCTTTGAAGAGGGTGTTGGTACAAATCCAGAGGAGCTAATAGCCGCAGCGCATGCAGGATGTTTTACGATGCAGCTTTCTGCTTATTTAACTGAAGAAGGTTTTGAAGTAGGAAGTATTGAAACAAAATGTGATATTGATTTAGTAGATTTTACAGTTATTAGTTCACATTTGACTGTTAATGCTAGTGTAAAAGGAATTTCTGATGAAGCATTTCAGCAGCAAGTTACAAAAGCAGAGAAAAACTGTCCTATTTCGAAATTATTAAATGCAGAAATATCTTCAACTGCAACATTGAAATAAATTTAAATTTTTATTATAAAAAAAGCTTGGTTTTACTAAAACCAAGCTTTTTTGTTTTCAACTTAAGGATTAAAGTTAATCAAACAGGTCTGAAGATAAATATCGGTCACCGCGGTCGCAAATAATAGCAACTATCACACCTGATTCTAGAGTATTTGCTATTTTGATAGCAGCAGCAACTGATCCGCCGCTACTCATTCCAGCAAATATACCTTCCTCCAGTGCTAATCGTTTTGTCATCGCACGAGCTTCTTTTTCTGAAACTTCTATTATTGTATCCACTTTTGACGCATCAAATATTTTTGGTAAATATTCTTGAGGCCATTTTCTAATTCCTGGAATTTGAGATCCATCACTAGGTTGCGCTCCTACGATTTGAATATTAGAATTTTGTTCTTTTAGATAGGTCGAAGTTCCTATAATTGTTCCGGTTGTTCCCATCGCTGCTACAAAATGAGTTACAGTTCCATCAGTATCTTTCCACACTTCTGGACCGGTGGTATTATAATGTGCTTTCCAGTTGTCATCATTTGCAAATTGATTCAGCATAATGTAACCACCTTCGGCTACTTTTTTATCTGCATAGTCTCTCGATCCAATGATTCCTGTACTAGCAGGTGTTAATATAACTGTAGCGCCGTAAGCTCGCATTGTTTGGGTGCGTTCCTTAGTCGAATCTTCAGGTAATACTAATTCTATCTCTATGTTGAATAATTGGGCTATCATCGCTAGCGCAATACCTGTATTTCCGCTTGTAGCTTCTATTAGTTTATCACCTTTTTTGATTTCGCCTCTTTCCATTGCCGATTTGATCATGAAATAAGCAGCTCGATCTTTTACACTTCCTCCAGGATTATTTCCCTCTAATTTTAATAGAAGTTTTACATTTTTATTTTTTACCAATTTGGTAGATTCCACTAAAGGAGTATTACCAATTAAGTCAATTATTTTTTGCGATTTCATCGTATTCTCTTTAATTTCAATTTGATAATTGCATTACTAAACTCTCAATAATTCCAGCTATTATTACTAATAATTTTCAGTTAAATTACTTCACTTATCTATTCATAACGCTTAAAACAAAGGTATTGAAGTAATTTGGAAAACATGGAATGGGATTAAAGAATATATACAGAAAAATTTCCTCCATTATTATTTAAATTATTTCTCGTAATAATTTATACATTTAGTATTTATAAGAAAGCTTGCTAATGTGGTTCTCTTAAAATTAGGCAATAAATGAACTACTATGAAAAATGACTCAACTTTTATAAGTGATGTTTCTAAAAAGGAATTTCCTATTTCCGACAGAATTTCTGCAAAAACTGTACGCGACCCTATTTTTACGCTGATACAAGCGGATTATCCTGATTTTGATGAAAATAAATTTCTTTCTATTGAAGAACTTAATATGTATAGAGAGAAATATATTTCTAATTATCTATCGGTTGAAATAGGGGAGTTGTCAAACTTGGAAAATAAAGTAATTGGTTCGCTAAAGGCGGATGTGTCATTAGTTAATACTGTAGAAGACGAAATAGGTTATAGAACCATAGGACAAAAAGTTGCTGATACAGTAGCTGCTTTTGGCGGAAGCTGGAAATTTATCATAATGTTTGGTGTTTTTATTTTATTATGGATTTTAGCAAACATTTACATTCTTTTAGATAAAGGTTTTGATCCTTATCCTTTCATTTTGCTGAATTTAATATTATCATGTTTAGCGGCACTTCAAGCACCAGTGATTATGATGAGTCAAAATCGCCAAGAAGAGAAAGATAGAGAAAGAGCCAAGAAAGATTATATGATCAATTTAAAATCGGAATTGGAAATAAGAATGCTACATGAAAAACTAGATCATTTAATTATGCATCAGCAAGAAGAATTGATCGAAATTCAAAAAGTACAAATCGAAATGATGAATGACATTTTGTCTAGAATTAAATAAATTTTTAGTAAGAATAAAAAATGAAAGCAAGCTTAACAGTAGTTTTTAAAAACATAACCTACAATGATAAATGTTCCGTTTAAAACTGCCGAAAACAGCAGTAATTTTTTATAATTTCTGGAGGTGTCAAAATGATTTAATCCCAGAATTAACAGAAATAAAAAAGTCGTAAAAAGTGCTGGATACATTTTAAAAGATCCAGAAATATCGCCTTGTAAAAGCAGAAAAAAACTTCGCTGAAATCCGCAACCTAAACACTCTATTCCAAAGAGTGTTTTGCTTAAACAAGGGAACATATATTTTTCTAAATCCAACAGTTTTATTTTTTACAATTTTACAATAAATTAACTAAGCATTGAAATAATAAAGAGGTAATTTTAAATTCATTACTTTTGGAATCTGATATTTTAAAAGATGAAAAAGTTTCTAATTCCCATAATGATAGTAGCCATATTAGTGGCGCTATACCAACAGGCGAGTGCTGAAAAAAACGTTTATATAATGGTTTGCGCAATTGCAGTTTTCATGTTTGGCATGATGCAATTGAGCGCAAAAACACCAAGTAAGAATCAAGATAAAGAAGATGACAATGTATAAAAAAGGGGATAAAGTTTCGGTACTTGATGAAGCGATGGATGGAGTAGTGCTGTCAGTGCAAGGCGACCAAATCACAATAGAAACACAGGATGGATTTGTGATGACATTTTTTGTCAATGAATTACTTAAAATAAATGATTCCAGTAACTTACTTGATTCTATTAGAAGATTTGATGTAAGTGAAATTTCTAAGGAAAAAGAAATTCCAAAAGCTCGAAGTTTTGTAAAAGAGAAGAAATCTAAGCATGAAATTCCTGCTCCAGAATTTGATTTGCACATAGAAAAATTAGTTCCTAACAAACGTGGAATGTCAAATTATGACATTCTTACATTACAAACTGATACGGCTAAACGTCACATAGAATTTGCAATTAGAAATAGAATTCCCAAGATAGTTTTTATTCACGGCGTTGGTGAAGGAGTGTTAAAAGCAGAGCTAGATTTCTTATTAGGAAGATACGATAACATTGCTTTTGTAGAAGGTAATTATCAAAAATATGGTCAAGGTGCCACCGAAGTTTTTATAAAACAAAGCGCGATGTAATTTGCTACATCTATTTTTAGATTAAAAAAGAGGTCCAATTTTAAACTGAAATTCACATAGAAAATTCAGTTTAAAATTGGACCTTTTACTATTTATTAGGAGCAGTTCTAATGCTATTATATACGTTATTTATAAGCCTAATTAGTGGTTAGTAATTCACCATAAATGTAATTATCACCTAAAAGAAAATCGCTATTTCCTTTCTTTAATTTTCCTTTTTTTATGACGATAGTATGCTTGAATCCATTTCCAAAAACCGTAGTTGTTACCTCGATGATTCCAGTTGTATTTGCTACGCCGGGTACTGCAATCCATTCCTCAATAATTGCAGGAGTTGCTGGATAAACACTATTACAAAAGTAGTCATCGGTTAATAAGCCAGAGAATAATCTATACGTTAGTTTATTTTTTATATCTGATATCAAACCTGTTCTCGGAGCGTTTAATGGTGTAGCTGTATTAACAATTAGTAGTGGATCAATATCTAATATTAGCGCTTCGCTACTATTCTTGTCGTAAACTTGTTTAGTGGAAGGACATTGCTTTAAAACCTTTGTAAAAGCTAAAGGTAATGCTGTTGCGCTTACAACCAAGTCACCAAAAGTAAACGTCTCGTATACTTGAGTTTTACCGTCGCTTTTATTAAATGTGATATTTTTAAACGTGATATTATGGTTATAACCCGTAATTTTAGAGCTGTTATCAGTATCCTTCACAGTTTTAACCGCTGTAGTATTTATAATTATTTTCCCTCCAGTTGCTGACCACTGATCTGTTACAACAGGAATAGCCGGTGGAATAGCGTCACAGATTGTAGCAGATGTAACCTTGTTATTATAAAAACGATAAATTAAACGGTTGGACTCACTTACGTTTAGTGTTTGAGTTGTAGTCTCTGTTGGGAAATTAATTCCAGTTGAGTTAAAAATTAAAGCTTCACTATCTTTTACTTTATAAAGTAGCGAATTTGATGCGCATTGTTGCACGCCAACAGTGTCAAAGCTAATATCTTCTTGTATTAAATCTCCGTCGTCGCAACTGTTTAAACACAAAGTAAAAATCAATAAACCAATTATTCTTTTCATTTTTATAATATTTCTAACAAAAATAGAATTTTTAATTTGTTCCAAATGGAATACCCTTTAAAATTAGATTATTTAACATCAAATTGTGTTTGTTACGCACTTAAAATTTGAGAAGAATTATTACTTATTTTTATATTCAAGAACGATTTGAAACGTGTTAAAGCAGAATGAAATCAGTATATTTGCAGCAATTTAATACTTCTTATGCCAGTTAATAAATATTATTCGGCCGCTTTCGTAGCATTCTTTCTCTGGGGTTTTTTTAGTTTCGCTTTAAAACCATTGCATAATTACGCTTCACTTGATATTCTTTTTTACCGTGTGTTTTTTAGTGTATTGACGATGGTAGCGATCAACCTTGTTTTCCGAAGAAACGTATTAAGGAAAGATTGGAGACAATTTAAAAGTAGCACCTTGCAACAAAAGAGAAGCGTAATATCTCTAACTCTGGGAGGAGCTGTCTTTCTTATTTTAAATTGGTTTGTTTTTATTTATGTGGTCAATCACGTCAGCGTAAAAGCAGCATCTTTAGCGTACTTAATATGTCCAATTCTAACAACAGTCTTCGCTTTCTTTATTTTGCAAGAGAAATTAAGTAAAATACAATGGATAGCTGTTATCATCAGTCTTTTTAGCTGCGTCTTATTGTCATTTAATCATTTTACCGATATATTCTACAGTCTTATAGTCGCCACAACCTATGCTCTTTATCTTGTTAGTCAACGAAAAAATAGCCAGATGGATAAATTTTTAGCATTAACCATACAGCTGCTCTTTACAGCTATAGTTATTCTTCCATTTTATCCTAGTTACAGCGGCGCGCTTCCTAGTGAACCTTTATTCTATGCTTGCATGTTTTTTGTGGTAGTGTTTTTTACTATAATCCCACTGTTTTTAAATTTGTATGCACTTAAAGGAATCAACTCTTCGGCGGTAGGAATTATGCTTTATATTAATCCTATAATAACGTTTTTAGTAGCGATTTTTTATTACAATGAACAAGTCAGCACATTACAATTATTGTCCTATTTTTTAATTTTAATTTCGATAGTGGTCTTTAATGCCAAAGCTTTATTCTCCCGCAGAATACTACTATTGAACAAAAAGTAGTTTTTTTTAATGCTTTATAATAAAACAAAATGAAAAATATATATCTCGATAATGCCTCAACGACGGCACTTCGGCCAGAAGTAATTCAAGAAATGACTAAGGTATTAGCAGAAGATTATGGTAACCCTTCTTCAACTCATAGCTTAGGACGCAAGTCTAAAAGTGTTTTAGAACTTTCAAGAAAATCAATTGCACAAAATTTAAATGCGACTGCACAAGAGATTATTTTTACTTCTTGCGGCACAGAAGCTAATAACTGGATTCTTCGTTCGGCTGTCAAGGATTTACAAGTGACGCGAATAATCACTAGTAGAATGGAACATCATGCGGTTTTGTACACTGCATTGGTTTTACAAAAAGAATTTGATATTAAAATAGATTATGTAAACGTCAAAGCAAGCGGAGAAATCGATGTCACTCATTTAGTGGAATTGTTATCTCAAGACGAGAAAACGCTGGTGAGTTTGATGCATGTTAATAATGAGACTGGTACTATTTTAGATTTAGAACGCGTTGGTGTAATTTGTAAAGAACATGCTGCTTTGTTTCATTCGGATACCGTACAATCCATTGGTAAAATAGAAATAGATTTACAGAAAACAGCAGTTGATTTTATTGTTGCAAGTGCTCATAAATTTCACGGACCTAAAGGTGTCGGTTTTACCTTTATTCGAAAAAATTCTGGTATCCAACCATTATTTTTTGGTGGAGAGCAAGAAAAAGGATTACGCGCCGGAACTGAAGCATTGCATCAAATTGCAGGGATGTCAAAAGCCCTAGAGTTATCCTATACCAACTTGGAAACAGAAAAAAGTCATATTTTAGACCTAAGAGATTATCTTATATCCAAATTAGAAATAGAGTTTCCAGATTATAAAGTAAATGGCAATATTGACGGCTTTTACACTATTTTAAACGTACTATTACCTTTTACCGAAGATAAAACAGCAATGATTTTATTTCATTTAGATATGAAGGGAATTGCAGTTTCTAGAGGAAGCGCTTGCCAGTCAGGAAGTATAAAGCCTTCCCACGTTTTATTAGAAATGCTTTCAAATGAGGATTTAAAAAAACCAAGTTTAAGAATTTCTTTCAGTCATTTTAATACACTGCAAGATATCGATGCTCTTATAGAAGCTTTAAAAACGATATAAATAATCAATTATAAACACAAAACCCAAAGTAGTGTAATGCTATTTTGGGTTTTCTCTTTAATAGGTGTTAGAGTGTAGTAATTATTTTGATTTATTTTACTCTAATTCTGCCTTTCTTCGATGTTTTTCGAAAGCCTCTTAGTGAATATTGATTCTATGAAGATATTTTTTTCAGATACATTGCTAGATATTTTTTTTGCTCATCTCCATCTTTAATGTGTATTTTGATAAACTCTTCAATAAAATAAAAGTGATTCAAAATTGTCCAAAATCAATATTCAGTCTTTTTATATTTTTAAAGAAGATTAGTGCAATCTAACTTTCGTAAAGTCTAAGTCTATTTTTTAAAGATTGTAGTTCACTTTGTAATCCATCTAATTTTTGTAACATGTTTAAAACAACGTCAATTCCTTCTAAATTAACTTCTAAATCTTGATGAATATGGATCATTTTTTCAATTTCGTAAATTGCGTTTAAATCGATATACGAACTGCTTTCGATCTTTATTATTTCTAATCGGCCCATTTCACTAAGTTTTGTAAAAAATGACATTTCAACTTCATAATAGGAACATAGTTCTGGGATTGGTATTAATTTTTCTATATTCATGAGGTTTTTAATTTTGCAAGTTCAGTAAATAATTCTTTTTCCTTTTCACAGAGATTTGTTGGAATTTTAATTTGATAAGTAATATATAAGTCTCCAAATTCTCCTTCTTTTTTGTAAACAGGAAATCCTTTTCCTTTCAATTTGACTTTACTTCCGTTTTGAGTTCCGGGTTTTAAAATTAGTTTTACTTTACCGTCAAAAGTGTCTGCAGTGATTTCTCCGCCTAGTATTGCAGTATATAAATCTACATCTACTGTAGTATATAAATTATGTTTCTCTAATTTGAAATTTGTATGATTTTCAATGGAGAAAGTAATGTACAAATCACCTTTTGGACCGTTAGCAGATCCTTCGCCACCTAATCCGCTAATTTTTATTTGCTGGCCGTTTTCAACTCCTGCAGGAATTGTAATCCTGATATTTTTACCATTTATAGTTAAAGTACGTTTATGAGTGGCATAAACATCTTTTAAATCTAATTGTAGTTCAGCGTTAAAATCTTGTCCTTTAAATTGTGTTGTTCTACGACCGCCATTGCCTTGAGCGCGACCACCAAACATAGATTCAAAAAAATCAGAAAAGTCCGCACCTTCGTTGAAACCTCCTTGTTGACCATTGGCTTGGTATTGCTGTTGCTGCTGTGTCGATTTTTCATACTGCTCTCCATGCTTCCAGTTTTCACCGTAAGCGTCATACTTTTTTCTGTTTTCGACGTGGCTCAAAACTTCATTTGCCTCGTTTAATTCTTTAAATTTCTTTTCGGCTTCCTTATCATTTGGATTTAAATCAGGATGGTATTTACGAGCAAGTTTGCGGTACGCTTTTTTAATCTCAGCTTCGGTCGCTTTTTTATCTATTTCAAGAATTTTATAATAGTCAATAAATGCCATTTTGTTTTTATTTATTTCGGTTTATAGAAAACAGAGTGAAGTCATGTTAAAAATTTGCGTTCTCTTGTTCCAAATTTAATCAATTTTTTAATTAAAGGACTTTATAAATCAGAGAATTACAGTTATATCTTAATCATTAAATGATATAGAAAACTTTAGTGGGAAGTTTTGTTTAGTTGATTGGAAACGATTCTTTTTTCAGTTTATTACGTGCAAGTAAAAAGTTCTGTTTACAAATCTTAATCTCTTCAACGATTGATTTCGAACATAAATTTGATTTTTTCGAATGAGAGACACTAACACAAAAATTTTGAAACGTAAATTTCTAATCATTCTATTTTCTAAATTTTAATTTTTTTAAGCTATAAGAAAGTTTTAAAAAACAGTCATATTTGAATCAATGGAGTGAATAGTTTTAATTTAAAAATGAATGCATTACCAACTCTGAATATAGCTGAAATAGGATTAAAAAGATATAATACGAAAAAGTACGAATATCAACTGCTGCTCTTTTCCGTATTTGCTAAAGAATAACGTGCTAAGTCACTGTTTAATTCAAAAATAATTTTATTTTTGTAAGGCAACCGTTTATTTAAGCAGCAAAGAACTTATAGTAGTGACAGAGATCATTATTGTCTAATCTGCGTAATTTATCGAGATTGCAGTTCACTTTTACAAAACAGCCCCAAGTTAATGAAAAAGTATCCTATACCTGAAAATGAAGTTAAAAGATTAGAAGCGCTCAAAAAGTACTCTGTTATGGATACTTTGTCTGAGAAGGAATACGATGCGATTACGCAACTTGCCTCTTTTATTTGCAAAACCCCAATCGCTCTAGTGAGTCTTATTGACGAAGATCGTCAATGGTTTAAATCAAGATTTGGTATCGATGCCACTGAAACACCAAGAGAGATTTCATTTTGTCAATATACCATTATGGGTGACGAAGTATTTGAAGTTCCAAATGCTACTGAAGATCTATTATTTTCAGATAATCCCTTAGTAACAGGTAATCCTGATATTCGTTTTTATGCTGGTGCTCCACTACGCACTAAAGACGGCTTGAATATGGGTTCGCTATGTGTTATTGACACAGAACCAAAAAATCTATCTGATGAGCAAAAAAATGCTTTAAAGCTTTTAGCGGATCAGGTTGTTACTTTACTAGATTCTAGAATGAAACATTCAGATTTTCTTGAATCGCAGAAAGAATTACAGAATTTCATTGAGCTTTCTAAAGACTTAGTTTGTATAGCAAATGTCAATGGTCTGTTTTACAAAGTTAATCCAGCAATTACAAAAGTTTTAGGTTTTTCGAACGAAGAGTTGGAAGGTGCTGCTTTTGTTGATTTTATCCATCCTGATGATTTAGCTGTTACATCAAAGGAAGTTGAGAAATTGGTAAAAGGAGAATTAACTGTTAGTTTTGTAAATCGTTTTAGATGTAAAAATGGAGATTATATTGCATTAAGCTGGAATACATCTCCAGATCCCATCACTGGAAATCTATATTGCATAGCTCGAAATGTTACAGAGGAAAAAGCAGCTGAACAAGACCTTATTGACCGCGCTAATTTATTAAATGAGTCACAAAATATTGCAAAAATAGGTAGCTGGAGTTATGATATAAAATCCCATGATCTTATTTGGTCAGAAGGGCATTATAAAATATTTGAAATGGATAATTTGCCAGCTGATCAATTGTTTCAAGCTTTTAGAACTAGAATTCATCCAGATGATTTAGAAATGATGGATAAAAGCAATGAGAGTAGCATCAAAGCAGGAGAAAGTAAAAAAATTAAGTATAGAATCGTTCTGAATGATGGAAGTGTCAAACATATTTTAGAGATTGGCCAACCCTTTAAAAACGATAAAGGAGAAGTTATAGAACTTAAAGGAATTATTCAGGATATAACTGAAATTACAGTTGCGGGGCAGGAAATTATTCGAACTTCAAAGGAAATTACAGATATTCGTTCGGCTCTTGATGAGGCGGCTATTGTCTCCATTTCTGATCAAAATGGATTGTTAACGTATGTAAATGAAAATTTCTGTACGGTTTCAAAATATGAAGAAGCAGAATTAATAGGGAAAAATCAACGAGATATCACAGGATATTTTATAAAAGCAGGAGCCAAAGCAATTTTAAATACGATAGTTAATGGTGATATTTGGAAAGGTGAAATCCGAAATTTAGCTAAAGATGGATCCTGCTATTGGGAAAAAATGACGATTGTTCCCTTTAAAGACGATCAAAATCGACCTTATCAATATATCTCCATCAGTACAGATATTACGGATCAAAAAATTGCAGAGGAAAATTTAACTAATGTGTTGAAAAATCTTGAAAAAAAGAATAAAGAACTGGATGAGTTTGCATACGTAGTTTCTCATGATTTGAAAGCGCCCTTACGAGCAATCAATAATCTAGCGGAATGGATTGTTGAGGACATGCCTACAATGCCACAGGATGTGAGTTCAAATTTTGAATTGCTTCGCGGACGTGTTTTGAGAATGGAAAATTTAATTAATGGTGTTTTAGAATATTCTCGAATTGGTCGTGTTGAAATCGAGGATGAGACGATTGATCTAAAATCCATGTTGCACCAAGTAATTGACTCGATAGTACCTAAAACAGGATTTGAAGTTATTGTTGGTGATGAATTTCCTATAATTGAATCAGAAAGAATACTTTTAGAACAAGTTTTTAGCAACTTGATAAGTAATGCAGTTAAATATAATGATAAATCAATTGGAAAGATTGAATGTCATTATGAATCGTTGCAAGGACATCATCAGTTTACTGTAACGGATAATGGACCTGGAATCGCAGAGGAGTACCATCAAAAAGTCTTTAAAATTTTTCAAACTATTGTAGCGCGAGACGTAAAGGAAAGTACGGGAGTTGGGTTGTCAATAGTCAAAAAAATTATTGAAGAAAAAGGAGGGACAATTTATATTGAATCAGTAGAAAACGAGGGCTGTAGTTTCATATTTACATTCCCTAAATAGAATATAATGGAGGAATCTTTAAAAAATTGCCAAGAGGAATTGGCCGCTTTAAAAAAAGAATACGATGAGTTTGTTTATATTGTTTCTCATGATATAAAATCGCCAATGAGAGCAATTTCAAATATAACAACTTGGATTGAAGAAGATTTAGAAAATGGATTGAGTGAGGATATTACAACTAATTTTGGATTGCTGAAAAACAGAGTCAACCGACTTGAAAACATGATGAATGGTTTATTAGAGTTGACGCGTGTAGACAGAATGGATTTAGAGTTTTATGAAGTTAATATTCCTAAAATTATTGGAAACTGTATTGACTTACTCAATAGCGACCCCAATATTGAATTTGTAGTAAAGGCAGACCTAATTAAAGAAAATGTTATAACTCTGGGCGCAAAGTTGCAAAAAGTAGTGATGAATTTGATTGATAATGCGGTGCGCTTTAATGATAAAGTAAATAAAACAGTTAGCATTACTCTTTTAGAAAGTGAAACGGATTATAAAATCGAAATTACAGATAACGGTCCCGGTATTCCAGAAGAGGTAGCGCATAAAATATTCTCTATTTTCTATACTGTAAATTCTAAAGATGTTGTGGACACTACTGGAGCAGGATTAGCGATTAGTTGTAAAATAATAAAATTAGTTGGAGGAAAAATTAAATATAAAGAAGGTATAGAAAATGGTTCAATTTTTACACTAAATTGGCCTAAAAATATAATATTAAAAAGCTAAAATTATGAACCAGAAATTGGTAAACATTTTATTGGTCGAAGACGACGAAGTAGATGTAATGAATGTGAAAAGAGCATTCTCTAAAAACAATATAAAAAATCTGCTTTTTGTTGCTGGTAACGGTATCGAAGCTTTAGAGATGTTAGAAAATCAAATTATTCCGCTTCCAAAAATTATAATTTTAGATATAAATATGCCAAAAATGAATGGTATTGAATTTCTAAAAGTAATGAGGGAAAACGAAAAGCTTAAAAATATCTCCGTTTTTGTAATGACGACTTCAAATGAAGATTCAGACAAAATAAATGCTTACAATCTTAATGTAGCAGGTTATATACTTAAACCATTGTCTTTTGAAAAGTTTCTGACTTCAGTTGCTACACTTAAGAATTTTTGGCAACTATGTGAAATGTAGGCAGTAAAATTCATTTATGTTATGGCGAATATAAGTATCTTGTTAGTTGACGATCGAGTAACTATTCTCGACAGTATTAAAAGTTTCTTTTCAGAATTTGAAATTAAACCTACTTTATATTCTGCTTGCAATGAAGACGAAGCATTATCAATGCTAAAGGGGTCTTGTAAAGTATTTCCTGTTCCTAAAATAGTTTTAATAGACGTTAATAGGACAAAAGATGAAGGTATTCATTTATTAAACACTTTACGAAATCATCAAGATTTGAAGTCAATGTTAGTGTTTGTAATCACTAATTCCGTTTCGCAGTCCAATAAATTAGCTGCCTTAAATTTAAATATTGCAGGATATATACCAATAACTTTTGGAGTACAAGAGTTAAATAACTGTTTTTCTGTACTAAATGATTATTGGAATATAATTGAGTTATAAGTTAAACCAACATAGTACTATGGCAGTCGCTTTAAAAATATTAATAATGGACGATGATAAAATCGATTCCATAACGATCAGTCGCTCCATATCTCAGTCGGGAATTGTTGCAGAGGTCGATAGCGTTTTCTCTGCTAAAGAAGGAATAATAAAAATCGAATCTTTAAAATATGATTTAATTTTTCTAGATTATATGATGCCAGATACGGATGGCATTTCTTTTCTTAAAAAAATTCGTGATCGTGGTATTGAAACTCCTGTGATTTTTGTAACGTCTCAAGGAGACGAAAAAATTGCAAGTCAGGCGATATTAAGTGGTGCTTCTGATTACATCCCTAAAACTTTACTAACGCCTGATGGTGTATCGCAAAGTATTAGAAATGCGATGAAAATGCACGACAGTTTAAAGCAGCGAAAAATAACTGAATTAGCACTTAAAGTAAATTCAACGCGTCTTTTAGAAGCTCAGAAGTTAGCTAAAATTGGTAGTTGGGAATTTAATTTGTCTAATGATGAAATGTTTTTTTCGGATGAATTCTATACTATTTTTGAAGTTGATTGTGAGCAATTATTATCAGTAGATTTTATTAAAACTTGCATAACAGATGAAAAAGAGTTAGTTCGTTTTGAAAAAAATCTTTACGATGTAAAGACTACAAGAGCTGAAGTGCAGTTTTATCATGCTATAACAACGAAAAAAGGCAATATTAAATACATGAATCAATTTATTAAATGTTTGATTGATGAGAAAGATAAACCTTGTAAAATACTAGGTACGATTCAAGATATTACAGAACAAAAGCGAACTGAATCAGAGCTTATCAAAGCCAAAGAATTAGCAGAGCAAGCTGTCATCATCAAAGAACAATTTCTAACCAATATGAGTCACGAAATACGTACTCCTATGAATGGAATCATTGGTTTTGCAAGGATACTTGAATGTACTAGCTTAGATAATGATCAAAAACAAAGTGTTGAAGCTATTAAAAAAGCTGGTCAAAACTTGATGTATATCATTAACGACATACTTGACTTTTCTAAAATTGAAGCTAATAAAATGACTTTGGAAGAAGTTCGTTTTTCTTTATCAAAAACAGTTCATTCAGTAATCGAATTATTGGATACAACCGCAAAAGATAAAGGAATTAAATTATTGTGTCAGATAAGTCCAGACGTATGTGATAATTTAATTGGCGATCCCACTAAGCTTTCTCAAATTTTGTTTAATTTAATTGGAAACGCTATAAAATTTACTGAGAAAGGATTTGTAGAATTAATAGTTAAAGAAGTAAAAAATACAGACACAGACTGCTATTTTAAATTTTCGGTGACTGATAGCGGTATTGGTATTCCAAAAGATAAAATCGATTCTATATTTGAGAGTTTCAATCAAGCATCAAATGAAACTACAAGGAAATATGGCGGAACAGGACTTGGACTCACAATAACTCGTAAACTTGTTGAATTGCAAGGAGGTAAAATCAATGTAGAAAGTTTTATTGCTAAAGGAAGTGAATTTTCATTTTCATTAAAGTATGCTAAAGCCAAAGAGAGCGAAGGCAGAAATGATGACCACATTGGAGAGAAAATTTCAGCTGATTTCTTAAAAGATATAAATATACTTTTAGTAGAAGACAATGAGCTCAATCAACTTTTAGCAATCAAAATTTTTAGAAAATGGAATAAAGAAATTGATGTTGCTGATAATGGTAAAATAGCAATTGATAAAATTGAAAACAATAGCTACGACATTATTTTAATGGACATTCAAATGCCAGAAATGGATGGGATTGAATTGACAAATCATATTAGAAATAATATGGGAGAAAAATCTACTATTCCAATAATTGCGCTAACAGCTCACGCTACAGTAGGAGAAGAGGCAAAATGTCTTGAAAATGGTATGGATGATTATTTATCTAAACCGTATGATTTTGATATTCTTTTAAATAAATTATACCAAAACTTAAATAGAAGAGTGGAAAAAAGCATACCATTAAAAGAGGTGAAAAAGGATTTAAAAAGTGTAGAAAATTTAGTTAATTTCGAATACCTAAGAGATCTTGCAGATGGAGATACAGAATTTATGAAGACAATGATTTCGTTGTTTTTAAAAAATACGCCTCAGTCACTGGATTTAATTATGAACGCTTGTCATAGCGACGATATCCAAGTTTTGAAAGATGAAGTTCATAAATTAAAATCTTCGCTTAGTTTACTAGGAATAGTTAAGGCTTCTAGAGTTGTTGATGTAATAGAAAAAGAGATAGAAGATAGTCCACTATCGCAGAAAAGAAAGGACGAGGTAACGCATTTAAATCAAATATGTAATTCAGCTATGTTAGAATTGCAAGAGGTACACGCTTTCTAGAATTCTATCTTAAATTTAAAATTTTTAAAGTCTAACAATACCGGTCTAAAGCTTGTAGGATTTGTTATCATAAATTTTATATTATAATTTTTAAATTAATTATTATGAAAAAAATATTAATTGCTGAGGATGATGAAATGATGTTAAAAGCCATGGAGTTTAAAATGGTAAAAGAAGGTTATGAAGTAATTTTATGCCAAAATGGCAAAATTGCTTTAGAGAAGATAATTTCTGAAAAGCCTGATTTAATAATATCAGATATTATGATGCCGTTTGTGAGCGGTTTAGATATTGTCAAAAAAGTAAAACTAGAACTTTCCTTATCAATCCCAATAATTATGTTATCAGCAGTGGGACTAGAAAAAACGGTTTTGGAAGCATTTGAGCTTGGCGCTGATGATTTTATCACCAAACCTTTTAGCCCCAACGAATTGTCGATTCGAGTAAAACGACTATTACAAAAAAGATAAAAAATATATTTTTGAATATTTTAAACTATAAAATAACCTCGCTAATTTATAGAATCAGCGAGGTTTTTCAGTAATTTAGTATAGTTATTTATTGCAAAGGGAAGTTGGATTCAAAAGTTTTAAATCGAGTATCTAAATCTTTGGTTAATTGCTTCTTCACTTTATCTTCTTTTATAAAACTGTAAGCGATACTATTATAAACAAATTGCTTAATATCAGCATAAGAAACGTCCTTGTACCTTTTTGCTAATAGCACATATTGTTCCGTCATATTGGTCCGCAAGATTCCTGCATCGTCAGTACTAATAACAATAGGAACGCCAAATTCCTTATACAATGTAAAAGGGTGACGGCTATCTTTTACTTTTAAAATAAATTCATTACTCACTAAGTTTATTTCTATTGGAATTGATTCTTTAGCCATGTAACGTAGCAAATTGTAAGCATCTTTCTCGTAAGCCATGCCAACACCATGACCAATGCGATTAGCTCCTGCAGTGTAAACTGCAGCGCCAATATGCCACGTTAATTCTTCAGGTTGAACTAGACCAAGAGTAAGTTCTCCAGCATGCATCGTATATTTTACATTTGGATATTTAGAATGGCAGTATTTAAACATTAACATGTGCAACCAATAATCTTTCATTGAAGTTTCACCATCTTCTGGAGAAACTATATTAACTCCTGCCATTAGCTGACTTCCATCAGCAGATATGAAAGCGATTACTAAATTTTTAAATAAGTCAACTGGTTCCATAAATCGAAGTACAAAATTTTGATAACGCATTGTAAAACGAGCATCATCGATTTTCAAATCGTTATGCATTTTCGTAACAAAATTTATATTAAAACTTTTAGCATCATTCGCAGCACCTTTTTTAAGTAAAGAAGCGTAAACAGAATCTAATGCTTTGATGATTGCTTTTTCATCTTTTACCAGCGCTAATGTTCTCAAGCGAGCATTAAATGAACTCAAATCTTCAGTATTGATGGCGGTAGGAATTGTAGAGAGTTGTGTTTCAATGTAGCTTACGTTTTCTGAAATTGCCCTATTTTTTAATTCTAATAATCCTTGTCCAAAATTACCTTGAATCGCTGGTTCAAATTTCATAAAGGATTCAAAAAACAATTTATCAGACGGATAGTCAGCAAAATTATAATCCTTTACAGACCATTTTTGCATAATTTTTTGTTTGTAGTTCTCTAATGTGCCATTTTTTTTCAAAGTTGAAAATTGTGTCCAGTTCCCAGTTAGAGGTTTGTCCTGCAAAACATCCATCGTTTCAATATTAAGATAAAAATCATCATTTATTGCTCGCTCTAATAATGGTTCAGCATAAATAGAACCAGAAAAGTGATGGTGTAAATCACCTCCTTTAGGCATTTGAGAAAAAAAAGCAGTCAATGCTACTTCATTATCTCTAATTTTTTCAAAATAGTCACTAGCTGATTGCGAATAAGAAGCAGAAAATAAAAGAGTAAAGAATAACGTATATAGTAGTTTCATAGCGTATTTATTGTAGAAATTTTAAAAAACCAGTTTAATAGTGAACACGATTTTCTTAAAAAAATAAAATTTGTCAAAGATGAATATTTTTGATTGATTTTGAAAGCTTTAACGAGAAACTCTTATCATATCATCATGAATTTTGCTTTTTAAGCATCTGAAATCACTATTTTGCTAAAAAGCGTGTCATTTAGTGCTTTATTGATATTGGATAATAGTATTCAATATTCTAAAAGGTCTATAGCAACTCCATTATATCGATTAGGAGAACGCATTTAAAAGTTTTAGTTTTGCACTTCCAATAAAAACAGTTTGAGTATTGGGTTTAACCATGATTAATGATCTTCATTTCAGCTAATTTTTCTAATGTATTTCGAAAGTTTTTCTGTTTGTTAAATTATTGGACATTTTTAATTATCATATGAAAAAAGTATTTAATTTATTTGATTTTTCTCAAAAAGTCAATTTTCGAACAGAAATTCTGGCAGGTTTAACGGTTGCTATGACTATGATTCCAGAATCGCTGTCATTTGCAATACTAGCGGGTTTTCCGCCTTTGATGGGTTTGTATGCAGCTTTTATTGCGGGTTTAGTAACAGCAATATTTGGTGGTAGACCTGGTATGATATCTGGAGGTGCAGGTGCTACGGTTATTGTTTTAATAGCTTTAATGAAATCTCATGGATTAGAATATGTTTTCGCTGCAGTTGTTTTAGCCGGAATTTTACAAATTTTAGTTGGTATTTTTAAGCTGGGAAAATTTATTCGCTTAGTACCACAGCCTGTTATGTTTGGTTTTGTAAATGGTTTAGCAGTAATCATTTTTATGTCTCAGTTAGAACAATTTAAAGTCGTCGTCAATGGAAATACGGAATGGCTGACTGGAACTCCTTTCATGATAATGGCTGGTTTAGTAATTTTGACAATTGCAATAATAGTTTTATTACCTAAAATTACAAAAGCTTTACCTGCCTCATTAGTGGCAATTATAATTGTATTTGCACTTGTCTTTTTCTTTGGAATCGAAACTAAAACAGTGCGCGACATTGCATCGATTAGCGGAGGTTTTCCTCCATTTCATATTCCTAATGTGGCGCTAAATGTAGAAATGCTACAAGTTATATTTCCATACGCATTGATAATGGCATCTGTAGGTTTAACGGAAGGATTGCTTACATTAACTCTAGTAGATGAAATTACAGAGACAAAAGGAAATGGTAACAGAGAGTGTATTGCTCAAGGAAGTTCTAATATTCTCAATGGATTTTTCTTCGGAATGGGCGGTTGTCCTATGATTGCACAAACTTTAGTGAATCTATCAGCAGGTTCAAGAGCCCGTTTGTCAGGAATAATTGCTGCTTTAACAATATTGATAATCATCTTATTTGGAGCGCGAGTTATTGAGCGATTGCCTATGGCAGCTTTAGTTGGCGTAATGTTTATGGTTGCGATTGGAACTTTTGAATGGGCAAGTTTCCGAATTATAAATAAGATGCCGAAGCACGATATATTTGTTGGAGTGCTGGTAGCAGTTATAACGATACTCTTGCATAATTTGGCTTTAGCAGTTTTAATTGGAGTGGTAATTTCGGCGCTAGTATTTGCTTGGGAAAGTGCTAAACGAATTCGAGCTAAAAAATATATCGACGAGAAAGGAGTAAAGCACTACGAAATTTATGGTCCCTTATTCTTTGCCTCAACTACTGCTTTTTTAGAAAAATTTGATGTTTATAACGATCCAGTAGAAGTTATAATTGACTTTAAAGAAAGTAAAATAACCGATATGAGTGCAATAGACGCAGTCAATAAAATTACCGAAAAATACGCTAAGCTTAATAAAAAGGTGCATTTGCAACATTTAAGTTCTGACTGTAAAGCTTTACTTAAAAATGCAGACCAAATTATAGACGTAAACATATTAGAAGATCCAACATACAAAATCGTAATTGATTAATAAAAAAAGCTTCTTATTATTAAATGATTTTGCTGCCCTTTAAAAATAAGAAGTTTCAATTATCTAAAATATTTGAACTATTGCTTCATTGCTTCTGCTGCTAATCTACCTGTCTTCATCGCGGCGTTAATAGAACCATTTAAAAGATTGTCTCCACAAATATAAAGTACATCCGAGATCTTAATCTCTTCAGCTGAAATTTCATTCCTAACAGTTTGTTGAGTGGGAAGCGCATATTCTATTCGATACCCTTTTAACATTTTCCAACTATCTACTTTTTCGCCGTACCACTGTTTTAATTCCTGCTTCATATTTTGAGCTAAAGTTGCATCATCAAAAGCTGGTTTTCCATTATAAGAAACTGAAATAAGTACTTTCCCTGCTGGCGCATAGGCTTTAGAAACGATAGAAATCACAGTCAAGTTATTTACAAACTTTTTTTGTTTTGATGCATTTAGTACTACAACAGCCTTTTTTGTTGGTGCTTCTGTGGCCTCAAAATAAATATTAGTCACCTGGTGTGACGTCATTTTTTGCTTTGGACTAAAGTTATGGGTCAATTGATTAGCTTCGGTAGCTAAAAGGATTTGGTTCGCTTCAAGAATAGTTCCATCTGCGATAATAATTTTATTACCTTCAATTGCAGTTACTTTAGTATTGCATCGAACGGTGTTTATTGGAAGCATGGTAACTAATTGCTTCGGAATTTCTTCCATACCTAATTCAGGAATAGCGACATCTCCATCAGAAAACATTTTCATTACAAAATCAAACATTCTTCTACTAGTATCTAATTTATTTTCTAAAAATATTCCAGACATAAAAGGTGCGTAAAAGCGCTCAATCATTTTTGGACTAAAACCGTATTCTATAAGTTGCTTGCTTGTTGTTTGTTCAGGTTGTTCGAAAATAGCATCTATAGATAGCTTTTGTAATCGATTTTTTAACCAAAGTGTATTTATTTTATCTTTCAATGTTCCTACCGGAGCAAAAAGAGTGGCTAACGCTGCTGACGGTCTACGGAAAGGATCTGCAATTTCAAACTGTCCGCCGTCATAGAGAACTGTCGCTCCAGGCAGCATTTTTTTTAAATTTAAGGTCGAATAATTTAGTAAGGATTTCGTCTCTGGATAAGCAGTTAAAAGGACTTGAAAACCTCTGTCGAGCAGAAAACCTTCATGCAAGTCCGTTTTTATTCTTCCGCCAGCACGTTCGCTTTCTTCTAGAACAAGAACTTTTCTACCAGCGCGATGCAAATGGACCGCAGCAGTTAATCCAGCAATTCCAGCACCTACAATTATTACGTCCTCTTTCATAATTTAAAAAAATAATTTAAGACAAAAATAAGCTAAAATTTGTCATGGTATAGGATGAAAAATTTAAATGCAGTAACAGATTGTCTATTTAAATTCCGATATAAGATTTGTCGCAGTATTCAACTCTTTAACAGTTTTAATGAAATCGGCAAGATATAATTTTTTTATATTCTCTATTTCTGTAACTAAAACATTAACTATTTTTATGCGATTTGATATATAGTTAACTTGTTTACTAATTAAATTTAAAAATACATAAATAAATCTCGAATCAATTTAAGTTGTCTATCAGGCTATTAAAGAAATCAATGTCTATGATCAAGATTTCTTATTTTCAATTTGTACTTTTGATAAAACTAATAAAAAGAACTAAAAGACTATCTATTATGAAAATTGTTATATCACCAGCTAAGTCCTTAAATTTCGATAAAGAATTACCAACAAAATTGCATACAGAATCTTTATTCCTAAAGGAATCAAGACAAGTTCAAAAAGTTTTAAAAGAGAAGAGTCCACCAGAATTATCAGAGTTAATGAGTATTTCTGATAAATTAGCCGACTTGAATTGGAAGCGAAATCAAGATTGGAATACTCCATTTACCAGCGCAAATGCTCGTCCAGCAGTTTACACATTTGATGGTGATGTGTATACTGGATTAGATGCTTACACAATTCCAGCAAATAAAATTGATGCTTTACAAGATCGTTTGAGAATACTTTCAGGATTATATGGCTTTTTGAAGCCACTTGATTTAATGCAAGCGTATCGTTTAGAAATGGGAACAAAATTGCCCATTGGTGAAAATCAGAATTTATATCATTTTTGGAAACCTACAATTACGGCTGCCTTAAATCAAGAACTTAAAGATGATGAGTTATTTGTAAATTTAGCTAGTAACGAATACTTCTCAGCTATCGATGTGAAAACTTTAAAAGTTCCAGTGATTACTCCTGAATTTAAAGACTATAAGGATGGAAAACTAAAGATTATTAGTTTCTATGCTAAAAAAGCGAGAGGAATGATGGTGCGTTACATAATCGATACAAGCGCTGAAACTATCGAAGACTTAAAAGGCTTTAATTACGACGGATACCAGTTCGATTCTAATTTATCTGAAGGCAATCAGTTAGTTTTCATAAGATAAGTTTTTTATATAAAATTAAATTGCCACTAAAATTTAAAACTCTTTTAGAATTAAAATTTAGTGGCAATTAATTTTAAACTATGTCGATTGTGAAATTTATTTTACACTTTCAGAGAAAGAAAAACTTTTTCAGACAAGCTGAAACCTATATTAATGCATTGCATCTGCAGGGTTGATTTTGTTTTTTCCTTTCTTAATTAACAGTATGAAAGGAATACACAATAAAAATAGCGCGCCTAGATATAAAAATATATCCATATACGATAAAACTGCGCTTTGCAAAGTCACTTTTAAATCGATTGCTTTATAGGCTTTTGCCAGTGACTCATTTGTCGAATACCCTTTAGACATAAAACCTAACTGTAATTGCTGAATCGTTTTTTGTACTTCAAATGAGGTTTTGTCAAGATGCGCAATTAGATTTACGCGATGCTCTTGATTGAATCTCGCTAAGAAAGTTGTAATAATAGCAATTCCGAATGATCCTCCTAGTTGGCGCATCATTCCAGTAAAAGCTGCTCCTTCACCAATACTTTTTCCTTTTAAAGTTGATAGTGAAAGTGTAGTAATTGGCACAAAAAGTAAACCTAATCCAATTCCTCTTAATATTAGCGGCCAAAACATATGCTCTTCACCTGAATCTGGTGTGATAACGTTTTGCATCCAAAAAGTAAATAAGAAAAATGCAAGAAATCCTGCTGCTACCATGTACGTCTGTGGAACACCACGCTGAATCATTTTACCTATGAAAGGCATCATAATTCCGGTAGTAATAGAACTTGGAATTAAAAGTAAACCTGCATCTAAAGCACTCCAACCTAATACGGACTGTGTGTAAATAGGAATAATAAATGTAGATCCATACAAGCCGAAACCAAGTATGAAACACATAATAGTTCCAACTCTTAAGTTAGTGTCCTTTAAAACTCTTAAATTAACAATAGGATGCTCGTATGTAAGTTCTCTCCATATAAAAAGAATCAAGCCAAAAACGGTTATAACACTCAAAGCCACTATGATCATATCATTAAACCAATCGTCTTGTTGACCATGCTCTAAAACATATTGAAGCGAACCAATAAATGACGACAAGAGAATTATTCCCCACCAATCCACTTGACTTGCTTTTAGCTTAGCACCGTAATTAGGACTTTTGACAAAAGATAGCGTTAGTAAAGTCGCTATAATTCCCAGAGGAATGTTGATGTAAAATATATAGGGCCATGAAAAGTGATCCACAATATAACCTCCTAATGGCGGACCAAGGGTAGGACCCACGATTACACCCATTCCGTAGATAGCTTGAGCCATTCCACGTTTTGCCATTGGGTAACTCTCAGTGATTATGGTTTGTGCTGTTACTAATAACGCACCACCACCAAGTCCTTGAACGAATCTAAAAGCAACTAACTCCCAAATATTATCTGCATTACCGCATAAAAAAGATGCAACTGTAAAGATTATTATTGAAGCTGCGAAATAGTTTCGGCGTCCAAATTGCTGCGAAAGCCAACTCGTCATTGGAATTACAATTACGTTTGCAATTGCGTAAGCAGTAATAACCCAAGCTACATCAGTTAGAGACGCACCAAGGCTACCACGCATATTATTTAGAGCTACATTTACAATTGTAGTATCTACAATTTCAAGCATAGCGCAAAGTACGGCCGTAATGGTTATTATGACTCTTCTAAAGCCATATTCTACTAAATCATCATCTCCGTTTTCTGCCATCTTTATACTAAATTCTAAACTGTAATTTTATTGAATAATAAATCATTTTGGCTCTTTTGAAAACGCCAACTATTATTTTAATCTAAGTGCACATCTACATCAACGTTCATTCCTGCACGTAATAATTTTATTTTTTCAGGATCATTTGCGCTATTCAAGTTTATTTTAACGGGTAGTCTCTGTATTGTTTTAACAAAATTTCCTGTTGCATTATCAGGAGGTAATAATGAAAAACGAGAACCAGTTGCAGGAGAAAAAGAAGTGATTGTTCCTTCAAAATCATAACCTGGATAGGCATCGACTTTGACAGTTACTTTCTGTCCAATGATCATTTTGTTCAATTGGGTTTCTTTGAAATTAGCAATTACCCACGCTTCTTTATTATTAATGATGTAGAATAATGATTGACCTGGTTGCACGAGTTGACCTGGTTGTATATCAATTTTTGAGACTTGACCGTCAATTGCAGCTGTAATTATAGTGTAACTTAAATTTAATTTAGCAGCGTCAAGCATTGCTTTTGCTCTTTTTATATTGGCTGCAGCCACTTCAGTTTGTTTGTTAGAAACTTTAGATTTAGCTACAATCACTGATTTTTGAAATGCACTCGCTCTTTGTTGCTGTTGTAAAACACGTACTTGGCTTTCTGCTTCCAGTTTTGCTGCAAGTGCCTGCTCATACTGTTGCTTTGTTATAGTGCGACTTTTATATAAATTGTCATAGCGATTGTAATCACTTGTAACACGATCTAATCTAATTTTTGCCGATTCAATATTTCCGCCAGCAGATTGCACATTCGCATCAGAAACCGAAATACTTGCTAAAGCACTTCCAATGTCAGCTTTTGAAACTTCAAAACTACCTTCAGCACCAACCATTGCAGCATTTGCTTCTTCAATTTTTAATAAGTAATCTCTTTTATCAATTGTAAAAAGGGTATCTCCTTTTTTTACATAATCATTATCCTTGATATACACTTTGTCAACATATCCTGAAACTCTTGGAATAATAGGATTCATATTTTTTTCAATTTGCGCATCATCTGTTTCCTCGTGTGACTGCGCATGAAGGTATTTATATGTTCCATAGCTTCCACCCAAAACCACTAAAGACACTAGGATAATAATAAATTTTGTATTTGTTTTCTTCTTTTCCATAGGACTTAATTATTTTTGAGCAACGTTGAAGGTTTGTGATAATTGGCCAGTTACGGATAGTAACTCGTAGTATTTTTGGATTGTATTGGCTTTCGCCAAAGCTTTGTTAATTTTAGAACTCAATTGTTCTACATCAGCTTCCAGTAAGTCATTTGTATCTGAGAGACCGTTGTCGTATTTATCTTTAACAATCCGATAATTCTCAGTAGATTGTTCCTCTGCTTCACCGTAAACTACACTTTGTTTTAAGGCTAAATCGTAATCTTCAATCGCTTTTTTAACCTGTATTTTGATGTAATCAGTTAGCATAGATTCAGAATTTTGAACTTCCTCAAATTTACTTTCTGCTAATTTGACTAACGTACCGTTTTTAAGAATCGCACTCAAATCATAAGAAATTCCTACGCCAATATTCATAGCATTTTTGACAGCAATGACATTGTGAAGGTCAAGCGCTGTGTAACCTCCTATAATGGCAATAACCGGATAGTAAGATCCTTTTGCTATTTTAATATTTGCTTCACTTGCTTTTCCTTGAAATCGAAGCGCTTCTAAATCTTTCCTGTTTTCAAGAGCAGGTAATTCATTTGTGGGTACATTAGTCATTTGGAAATCAACAAAATCCTCCTCGCGAACGAATAGTTTAGTGTTCGGGTTTAATTTTAAAAGCGTAACCAGATAAAAGTTGATTATTTTTAAATTGTTATTCGACTCGTCTAATGAAAGTTGAATTTTTGAAGTCTGTAACTTTGATTTTAGTAAATCATTTCTGGGAATGATACCGTTTTTTTCTAATTCGATAAAATCTTTTACGCGTTGCTGCGCACTTTTTTGATTTTCTTTTAGCAGTTCGATAGTTTTTTGTGCTTTATATAGACTAGCATAATAATCAATAACTCTGATAGCTATTTCTTCTTTAGTTTGCGAAGCAGTCGCCATTTCTGCCTGATATAAATTCTCGTAAGCTGCAATACTATTTTGAATTTTAAAACCAGAAAATACAGGAAGACTTGCGTTTAATTGACCTATCATTAACTGATCGACGACCGGTAGCGCTTGTTGGTTGGCAGAGGCATTTTGATTAATTTTAAAATTAACCGAAGCATTTGCTAATCTTTGATATTGACCTGAAAGTTTTAAATCGGGATATTGATTGTTTTTAGTTGACTGCAATTCGTATTTCTTACTTTTTACTTTCGTATTAGCAAGCGTAACTTCGTTGCTTTTGTTCCAAGCCATATTAATGGCTTCGTTCAATGTTAAACTTGTTTTTTCTTGTGCCTCCAAAGTAGAAATTCCGATAAAGAAAATCCCGAAGAGCATGAATTGACTAACTTTCATAAATTAGAAGTGCTTTAATTGTTTGTTGAATGTGCTTTGTCAAATTAGTTTCAATATAATTGTTGTACAAATTTTCTGTTTTTAAATTCAGTAAATTCTCGAAGAATGGTTTGTTCATGTGAAAGTGAAAAAAAGTACCCAAAATGGTAGGAGTGATAAGAGGAATAATTATATCCTTTCTAAAAACACCTTTTCTCTGACCTTCCTCAATAATTGTCTCTAAAGATTTTAAATTTCCTTTCTTGAGTTCAGAAATAGCATTTAAGTTTTGCTCTCTCTTTTTCGAAGCAAATTCGAAATGTAAAATTCTATATATTCCTCTATTACTATTAATTCTATTGATGTATAACTCAATAAGTTTATTAACTTTTTCAATAGGTTCTATTTCCTCTTGTAGTAAGTTTTCCAACTGGTTTTTTAGATCAGAAGTCCTATAAATAATAAGTGATTCTAGTAGTCGTTCCTTAGATCCAAAGTAATAAGAAACCATGGCAATATTAATTTTTGCCACTTTTGCAATATTCCGAATAGAAGTTCCGTCAAATCCTTTTTCTGAAAAAAGAATCTCAGCAACTTCGAGAATTTGAATTTGTTTATCGTTAAAATTACTTTTCAAGGTGGAGGGATTATTTCGAAAACAAAATTAAACAAGCGTTTAAATTAAACAACTGTTTAATTAATATTTTAACTTTATTTTAACAATATTTTACGCGTTTGTTTGAGATATAAATAACTTTAATAATATTTTTATATTATTGATTTATAGTTAATTAAGTAAATTTATTTTCAATTTCGTAAATTGAATTTGAGAATTAAAAGCGCGCAAATGTTAATCAAAAACTTGATCGCTTAGGTCCTTAAAAACAAAAAATTATAATATTAAGGAAGATGATTTACTTTCTTTAAAAGTTAAAATTAATTTATTTATGAACGTTCATTCTTTTTTAATTTATCTTTGCGCTATTAAATGGAATACAATGAAAAAACCTGCTACTACTTTTATGTCCGTAATTTCAGTGATAATTAGTTTTTTTATGATTTATGCTGGCATGATGCATTTTGTTGATCCGGAATTATTTACCCCTTACGTTACGAAATTTCTAAAATATGATTTGGCTATAATTTACATTTCAGGTGTCGTAGAAATTATAATAGGTACTCTAATTTTATTCACTAAATATCGGGGTATTGGGTCAGTTGCACTTTTTATACTTCTACTTACCTTTTTACCTATTCATATTTGGGATGTAATTTTAGATCAACCAGTAATAGGTAGTAAAGTTAAAGCTGTGGTTAGACTTTCACTTCAATTTCTGTTTATAGCATTAGCTTGGGAATTAAAGACTATCTATTTTAATAAAAAATAATATGGCATTACTGCAAAAAAGTATTGAGAAACGTGATGCGCTTTTAAAAGCTACATTATGTCTTGTTAATAATGGAGGAATTCAAGAAGCTTCGATGGCGAAAGTCGCTAAGCTTGCTAATGTTTCTCCAGCAACTATATATCTGTATTTTGACTCCAAGCAAGATATGGTGAATCAATTGTATCTGGATGTTAAACAGTCTTTCACAGACGCTGCTTTTAAAAATTTACTAACTGATAGCTCGGTCAAAGAAAATTTTGAAAAGATTTGGTTTAACATGGTTGATTTTAAGTTACACCAAAAAGAAGAGGCTTCTTTTTTATCGCAATGTGATAATACGCCTATGATTGATGAGCAAACTAGGCAAAAAGGGTTAACATTTTTAACTCCTCTTTTTGATCTATGGATAAAGGGTAAGCAACAAGGTATTATAAAAGAATTGTCACCATATCTACTTTATGCCTTCACAATTTATCCACTAGCTTTCTTAATGAACATGGAAAATAGAAAGTTATGTGAGTTGGGTGATGCTGTTTTAAAAGATGCTTACCAAGCGGCATGGGATAGCATCAAAATTTAAATGAATTATAAGTTAAAATTAAATAATTAAATAAAATCTAAATGGAATTAATAGATAGATTGAAGTGGCGTTACGCTGCAAAAGCGATGAATGGACAAAAAGTATCGCAGGAAAAAGTAGATAGGATTATTGAGGCAGCCTCATTAGCACCAACTTCTAGCGGATTACAACCATTTGAAATTATGGTGATTACGAATCAAGAGATTAAAGAAAAAATTAGAGAAATAGGTTGGAAGCAGTCTGTTATAACTGACTGTTCGCATTTACTTGTATTTGCTGCATGGGATAATTATACTGCAGAACGTATTAATAAAGTGTTTGATCTTACCAATGAAATTAGAGGTTTTAAAAATGAAGGTTTTGAAAATTACCGTCAGATGCTTTTAGGACTTTATCCACAAAGAGATCCTGAAGTAAACTTTCAGCACGCTGCGAGGCAAGCGTACATTTCTTTTTCACAAGCGATTGCAGCAGCTGCTTTTGAAGAGGTTGATAGCACACCTATTGAAGGATTTGATGAGAATGCATTAGATGAAATTTTAGGATTAAGAGCAAAAGGTTTGAGAAGTTGTGTAATCTTACCTTTAGGATATAGAGACGCTGCAAATGATTGGTTGGTAAACTTAGCTAAAGTAAGAAAGAGTAAAGAAGAATTAGTGACGCTGATTGATTAGTAATTTACGTTTATTATATACAATAGCCTTTCTTCACTGAAGGGCTATTTT
This sequence comes from Flavobacterium sp. PL12, assembly GCF_039123485.1. Taxonomy (NCBI): domain Bacteria; kingdom Pseudomonadati; phylum Bacteroidota; class Flavobacteriia; order Flavobacteriales; family Flavobacteriaceae; genus Flavobacterium; species Flavobacterium sp. PL12. The sequence goes on along the minus strand of NZ_JBANDI010000005.1, from coordinate 11,924 downwards.
TTTTATACCTAATTAAAAAAATATTCTAAATCATGTTTTGATTTGCTTTCAAATTGTGAATATCTATTTTACAATAGTTACACTTTTTTAGCATTAAAATCTATCTTTGACTTCCTTAAAATAAAAGACAGATGAGCACAATTTGGTACGAATGCAAAGTAAAATATAGAAAAACTGATGAAACTGGCGCACAGAAGATAACAACTGAACCGTATTTAGTTGACGCGTTATCATATACAGAAGCAGAAAGCAGAATTACAGAAGAAATGTCAGCTTACATTAGTGAAGAATTTAAAATTACTAATATAAAAATGGCTAATTATGCGGAAATACATCCTTTCGAAAATGCTGATCGCTGGTTTAAATCTAAAGTTTCATTATTAGCTTACGATGAAGAAAGCGGAAAAGAGCGTAAAACTAGTATGTATTTATTGATACAAGCTAATGATGTAAAAGAAGCTTTTGAAAATACGACTGGAGTTATGAAAGGCACTATGGGTGATTATACAATTCCTGCTATTTCTGAATCTCCTATTATGGATGTATTTCCTTATTTTTCAGGTGAAGAGGGAGAATTAGAGCAGTTAGAAAAGTTCAATGCTTTGAAAGCATCAAAACCTGAAATTGTTGAAGTCGAAGATCACATGGAATTTGTTGAAGAAAAAGAAGAGGAAGTAACTGCTTAGATTTAATTCGGCAGTGATTTTACTTTCATTACTACAGTCATAACAGATTTTGCAAAACACAATTAAATAAAAAAGCCGTTGCACCTATTTTGTGCAACGGCTTTTAAAGAATAAATAATAACCTTATTTAGGCATAACTACTGTATCAATAGCGTGGATTACTCCGTTTGAAGCAGCTACATCAGCAAGAATTACTGTTGACATTCCACCGTTAGCATCTTCTAACATTACTTTTCCATCTTTTAAGCTCAAGTTGATTTTTCCACCTTGAACAGTTGTAACAGTATATTTTCCGTTATTTTTTTCGATAGCATCCATTACTGATGCAGCATCAAATTTCCCTGCAACAACGTGGTACGTTAAAACAGATTTCAATTTCTCTAAATTTTCTGGTTTCAATAGGTTATCTACTGTTCCAGCTGGTAATTTAGCAAATGCAGCATCGTTTGGTGCAAATACTGTAAATGGACCTGTTCCGCTTAGTGTTTCAACTAATCCTGCTGCTTTAACCGCTGCTACTAGAGTTGAAAAATCTGCATTTCCTGCAGCTACGTCTACAATGTTTCCTGTTTCAGCAACAGCCATTGTGTCCATTTCTACTGCTGTAGTGTCCGCCATCTCTGTCGAATCAGCTGTTTTTTTCTCTCCGCAAGAAGTAGTTATTACTCCCATTAATACAAATGCTCCAATTGTTTTTGCTAATTTCATAGTTTTTATTTTAAGTTTTAATAAATTAAGATGGTCAAAGATAATTATTTATTTGGTTTGTTTAAGTTTTTTAACAAAAAATTAAACAAATTAGTAAATAAAAAAATGGCATGCGCTGTGAGGGCTGATTATCAAAGGATTTTAAAATAATTCAAACGAAATATTTTTTCGTAATATGCACTATAAATATTTATTTAGGTGTTTATAGACCCACTAAACCAGCCTTTGCAATACGTACATCTTCGCTTCCATGTGCTCCACCGACACCAATTCCTCCTACAACGACACCATCAATATAAATAGGAATACCACCATCCATCATCAATATGTTCTCATCCAGAAATCTAATATCGTCCGGAATGCTACCGTCTTTCAATCCTTTAGCAATTTCAGCGGTTTCTCTTTTTTGGGAACAAGCTGTATATGCTTTTTTATAACTGGCTCTAATAGTATGAACTCCTGCATTATGGTGACGCAAGACTGCTAATGTTTGCCCGGACTTATCGACTACAGTTATGGTAACAAATAATCCATCTTTTTCTGCTTGCGCAAAAGCTTTCTGCAATATAGCGTTTGCCGTTGCTCCTGTAAGTACGGGTTGCTGTGTGAATTTCTCTTGTGCGTTTGTCATCATTGTGATAAATAATACTAAAATTAGCGTTGTTGTTTTAATCATTGCTTTTACTCCTTTTTATAATTTGCTTTTAATTTGGTTTTCTATCAAGATTGTTTTTCTTTTTGTAACTTCAATCTTGTAAAATATGACATGGAATCAAGTTAAGTGTATGTACTTTTAAACGATGCGAATCCATATCCAATGAAAATTAAATCACTGTAATTTTGATAGATACCAAATAGAACTAAATTTATTTATTAATACAACAAGTTTATAAATACTTTAATAAAGTTAAGTGTCCACTTAAAAGTATAAGAAGTTGCTCATCTTTAATTTGATAATCAGTTTTAATTAAAGCGCTGTCTTTTCCGGGAATAGATTATTTACAATGTTCTTTTAAATATTTGTAAATGTAAAAATTAACTTGGCATTGCATTTTTCTTTGTACTCATATATAGAATGTTTTGGCTATTTAAACTAAAGTCATAGTATATCTACTAAATCGTTTTGCTAATTCGTCTTTTTTACTCAATTTTAGTATGATAAAAAGTGATGTTTAAATACTGTATTTAAGCATTTAAGGGGAGAATAATTTCACTATTTAATTGATTGTTATTTTGTACTATTTACTTTAGATTTTTTAAAAAGATCGCAGTCATTTCATTTTCCAAAATAAAGTATATCTCATTTTTATTATTATTAAGCTTTTCATTCACAAGATATTGTAGAACAGTCATTTTTTGACTCTATAAAAAAAATAAAATTTTTATGATTTTATTATAATTTCACTTCTCTGAATGTGAGTACCTTACTGTAACAAAATGTTAACCTATTTATTGATAGCAATTTTTCATACAATAACCTGATTTTGTTATGTCTAATTCACTTTTAGATTAAAAATTAAAAAACATTTTATCCAGAGGTTTTCGTTGGTGTTAAGATTTTAGATTTCTGTATTTCGTTCAATAATTTCTGAAATAAAACCAATCCTAATTTCGAAACAGAAATAGTAACATCTGATTTTAAAACTGCGTTTTTATTTTTCGAAAAAAACTATAGATAGAAATCAAAAGTGAAATGATCGTTTTTCATTTCTCCTTTTGCAGTCCACTAATAATAATAAGAATATTTATAAAATATGGAATCAGATAAATTAATTCAGAAATGCATTGACACTGTAAGAGTATTATCAGCAGATGCAGTGCAAAAAGCAAATTCAGGTCATCCAGGAACTCCCATGGCGCTTTCTCCATTAGGTCATGTTTTATGGTCTGAAATAATGAAATACAATCCTAATAATCCGAAGTGGGTAAATAGAGATCGTTTTATACTTTCATGCGGACACGCTTGTATGTTGCAATACAGCTATCTGCATCTAACGGGTTATGAAATATCCCTAAATGATATAAAAAACTTCCGACAGCTCCACAGTATCACTGCAGGTCATCCAGAATATGGTTTAACTCCAGGAGTAGAAGTCACAACTGGACCACTAGGTCAAGGATTTGCAAATGGTATAGGAATGGCAATTGCCGAAAAATATATGGCAGCTCGATACAATCAACCAGACTTTAAAATCTTTGATTACAAAATTTACACGATTTGTAGTGATGGGGATTTGATGGAAGGTGTAACTGCAGAAGCAGCTTCGATGGCAGGGCATCTCGGATTGGGAAATGTAATTTATTTCTACGATAGTAATCACATTACAATAGAAGGAGATACTGATTTGGCTTTTGATGAGGATGTCTCCAAAAGATTTGAAGCCTATGGTTGGCATGTGCAAAATCTGCCAGACATTAATGATGTAAAATCCATTTCCGAGGCAGTTAAAAATGCACAAAACGAAACTACTCGTCCTTCATTAATAAAAGTCCGTAGTCATATTGGTTATGGAAGTCCAAATAAACAAAACACTGCCGCAGCACATGGTTCTCCTTTAGGGGAAGATGAGGTTCGTTTAGTAAAAGAAAACTTCGGTTTTGATCCAAATAAAAATTTCGTAATTCCAGAAGAAGTTTTAGAATTTTATCAAAATGCTGGGAAAAGATCAGCTAAAAATGAAGACGAGTGGAATGAATTATATAAAACATATAAACAACGTCATCCCGATTTAGCGAAAGAATATGAAGCTATTAGTTCTGGAAAATTACCTGAGAATTGGGAAAAAATTCTTCCCGTTTTTGAAGCTAGTGAAGAATTGGCTACACGAAAAGCTTCTGGTAAAACCTTAAATGCTATCGCTGCAATTTTCCCTCAATTAATTGGAGGATCTGCTGATTTATCGCCCTCTACAGATACGAATCTTGACAAATTTGAATCCTTTTCTGCACAAAAAAGCGACGGTAGAAATTTCCATTTTGGAATTCGTGAGCATGCTATGGGATCAATTCTTAACGGAATGGCACTTAGTAATTACCTAGTTCCATATGGCGCTACCTTTTTAATTTTTTCTGATTACATGCGTCCTGCGCTTCGATTAGCAGCGATTATGAAAATTCGTTCTATCATGGTTTTTACGCACGACAGTATTGCTTTAGGAGAAGATGGAACTACGCATCAACCTGTGGAGCAATTGGTAGGATTGCGAACCGTTCCAAATATGACTGTGATTCGTCCTGCAGACGCTAATGAAACTGCTCAAGCATGGAGGGTTGCTATCGAACACAGAGACGGACCAGTTGCAATTGTACTCACCCGTCAAGCGATTCCAATTATCGATCAGAAGAAATATGCGAGTGCCAGAAATTTGCAGAAAGGTGCTTACATACTTTCAGATTGTAAGGGTAATCCGGATATAATTTTAATTGCAAGTGGTTCAGAAGTTCAATTGATTTTAGGAGCGCAAAAAGAGTTAGAGAAAAATAATATTCAAGCTCGTGTGGTTAGTATGCCAAGTTGGAATCTGTTTGAAAAACAAAATGCTGCATATGTAGAAACAGTTTTTCCGAAAAGTATTCGAAAAAGATTAGCAGTAGAAGCAGGTTCTTCTATAGGATGGATGAAATATACAACTGATGATGGTGCAGTAATTGGAATTGATAAATTTGGCGAAAGCGCAGCTGGGGAACAAGTAATGAAAGAGTACGGTTTTTCAATAGAAAATGTAGTAAAACAAGCAAGAGCGTTACTATCTTGATTTATCAAATTAAGAAGTCTCCAAGTTTATAATTTTTAATATCAGAGTATAGAAAGCGATTATACGGACTAAAAAGACAGTATGAGAACTATTCCAATAATAAATATCGATGTTGCTACAGAAAAACCAGAAGCGGAAGGCATTGAAAAATTCAATCAAACTGATGAAAAATAGATCAAAAGTATCGATGATCGAAAACGTAAAAATAAATAAATCTATGAGCGATTTTGATGCAACGAAAATAAAAGTGATCTTTATGGATATTGGTGGCGTATTGCTGATCAATGGTTAGGGATATGAGTTGCGCCAGAAAGCAGCACAGGTTTTTGATTATTAAGAAATGGAAATTGCTCAAGTTGCCCCCAATTAATGTCTTTATTTTTTTGACCGACCAATACTAATAAATGCAGCTAAAAAACTGGGAATGAATACGATTCTTAATCAAAATTTTGAAACAACTAAAAAGATTCTAGAAAATTTTACACAAACATAAAGCTAATATGAAATTAGATAACGAAAATGCATTTGGAATGATCGGTCTCGGTACAATGGGTTCTAATCTATTGCAAAACATTGCAGACAACGGTTACAATTGTGCTGGCTATGATAATAGCGCCGATAAAGTTGATAGCCTAAACAATTTAAAGAGAGATACAATTCAAGGTTTTTCAGATTTAAAAACTTTTGCAAAGAGTTTAAAAAGTCCAAGAATAGTAATGATGTTAGTACCTGCGGGAAAGATTGTGGACAATGTGATAGAGGAATTACTACTAGTTCTAGAAAAAGGCGATATTATAATTGATGGTGGAAACTCTCATTTTACAGACACCGAGCGTAGAAATATATCTTTGAAGGAAACAGGATATCATTTCATAGGGATGGGTGTTTCTGGAGGTGAAGAAGGAGCTCGTAAAGGTCCGAGTATGATGCCAGGAGGTGATAAAAAAGCGTATGAAATAGTAGAGCCAATTCTAAAAAAGATTGCTGCAAATGTAAATGGAGATGCCACAGTTGCTTATATGGGGGAGCGATCTGCTGGGCATTTTGTAAAAATGGTTCATAACGGAATTGAATATGCATTGATGCAATTGATTTCTGAGACTTATGAAATTTTAAAAAACGGATTAAAATATAGTGATGAAGAAATTCATGACGTATTCAAAATATGGAACGAAGGCCGACTGCAATCCTATTTATTAGATATTACACGTGATATTTTTGCTTTTAAAAATGAAGGAGAGTCAGTTGCTTTAGTGAATTATATTAGCGATCAAGCTAAAGCCAAAGGAACAGGAAAATGGACTTCTCAAGCAGCTATGGATCTTAATTGTCCTATACCTACGGTAGATATTTCAGTTTCTATGCGAGATCTTTCCCATTACAAAGACTTGAGAGTTAAAGCGTCAAAAATGTATCCTAATGATGACAACCGGCAATATGACGATAAAAGAAAGGACTACATTACTGCACTCGAAAATGCTTTCTACTTCTCCATGGTTTCTGCTTATGCTCAAGGAATGCATCTGTTGTTTAAAGCTAATGAAGAGTTTAAATATGATTTAAATCTAGATCTAATTGCAAAAATATGGCGTGGAGGTTGTATCATACGATCTGCTTTTCTAGAAGATATTTTTGCAGCTTATCAAAAAGATTCTAAATTAGAACATTTATTTCTAGATGATTCTATTCACAATAACCTAACAAAATGTATATCTGGAATTCGTACTATTGTTTCCGATGCTGTTTTACAGGGAATCGCTAGTCCTGCTTTTTCTGCATCTTTAAGTTATTTTGATAATTTTAGAAGTGCCAGTATGCCAACAAATCTTATTCAAGCACAACGCGATTATTTTGGAGCGCATACTTATGAGTTAATTGGAAAAGAAGGTGTCTTTCATACGATTTGGGAAACAAATAACAAAACAGAACAAAGCGATTTAATCTCTTAAAATAAAGGTTTCAATACATATCAATTATGCGAAAATCGGCTAATAAAAAAGCAAAGTCAACCATATTTATCATATTCGGTGGTACCGGGGATTTGACGAAACGAAAAATAATGCCAGCTCTTTACAATCTATTTTTAGACGGTTGGTTACCCGAGAAATTTGCAATCATTGGGACATCGTCCACTAAAATGACTGATGTAAAATATAAAGGTGAATTACTTGCTTCAGTAAACGAATTCTCAAGGAAAGGAAAATCAAAAAAAGAAGAGTGGTCAGAATTTGCATCTAATATATTTCATCAAGCAGCTGATATTACTAATGCTTCAACTTTTAAACCCTTTGGTGATTACATTGAGAAATTCAAAAAGGAGTGGGAAGAGGAGACTCCATCAGTGGTATATTATTGCGCTGTTGCTCCACACTTTTTTTGTACCATTGCTCACAATATTTCAATTGCAAAGTTAGACAACAGTCCTGAAACTGCTCGAATTGTTATCGAAAAACCATTTGGCACCGACCTTGAATCGGCAAAGGCGCTTAATGCAAAACTGTTAACCTTATTTCAGGAAAATCAGATTTATAGAATTGACCATTATTTAGGTAAAGAGGTTGTTCAAAATATAATGGCTTTCCGTTTTGCTAATTCGATTATGGAGCCACTATGGAACAGAAATCATATCGAACATGTTCAGATTTCGGTAACGGAACAAATAGGTATTGGCACTCGCGGAAAATATTTTGAGCAAGCTGGAATTTTGAGAGATATGATTCAAAATCATCTTCTACAACTGCTTTGTATTATTGCAATGGAACCGCCTGTAAGCTTTGATGCTGATGAGGTTCGCAATCGCAAAGTTGATATTTTAAAGGCGATGCGTAAAATTGTGCCTAGCGAAATTGATTCCATGTCTGCTAGAGGTCAATATGGTCCTGGATGGATCGAAGGCAAGGAAGTTATTGGGTATCGTGAGGAGGAAAATGTAGATCCACATTCCAATACTGAAACTTTTGCGGCTCTCAAGCTATATGTTGATAACTGGCGCTGGCAAGGTGTTCCTTTTTATTTGCGTACAGGTAAAAGGCTGTTTAAATCGGCTTCTCAAATTACAATTCAGTTCAAAGAAGTTCCTCATAATATTTTCCATTGTGAAGAAGGTAATACTCCTAAAAAGAACCGATTAGTTATTAGTATTCAGCCAGATATGGCTATTCAGTTTCAGTTGCAAAGTAAAAGTCCAGGTCTCGAGATGAATCTTAATTCAATGAATATGATTTTTGATTATTCTGGTGTAGCTAAATCAGAAACGCCAGAAGCGTATGAAACGTTGCTCTTAGATATTATTTCTGGAGATCAAACGCTCTTCATGCGTGCAGATCAAGTGGAGGAAGCTTGGGAATTAATTATGCCAGTGCTTAATTTTTGGGAAAATAGTAAAACAGCCGATTTTCCAAATTATCCAGCTGACTCTTGGGGACCAGAAAATGCAGAGGCGCTAATTGCAAGAGATGGCTATCATTGGTTTAACCTTCCAGAAAAAAGTAAGTAAAATAATGAGTGAAATAAATATCTATAATGACATTAATGAAGTGTTAAGCGCTTTGGCAGAAGCTATTTGTACTAAAGCAAAATTAGCAATAGCAGAAAGGGGACAATTCAACTTTGTTTTAGCAGGCGGTAATTCTCCAAAAAAATTATATGAATTACTAGCATCTGAAAAGTTTAAGAGTAAAATCGATTGGGACAAAACTTTTTTCTTCTTTGGTGATGAGCGTTTTCTTCCCGAAAATGATCCACAGAGAAATTCTTTGATGGTGCAAAAAGCTTTATTCGTAACTTTAAAAATTAAAGATTCTCATGTGTTCAAAGTTGATACTTCAAATAGTCCCGAAGAGGCAGCATCGAAGTACATTAAGTGCATAAAATCGCATTTTGGAGATAAAAAAGTCGAATTTGATTTTGTTCTATTAGGTCTTGGTGACAATGCGCATACAGCATCACTTTTTCCTCATACTACTGTCCTTAAAGAAACAGCCGCCAGTGTTAAGTCCGTTTATGTAAAAGAAGTGAGTATGTCACGAATTACAATGACTGCTCCACTTATTAATCAATCGAGAACTATTGCTTTTCTAATTTATGGCAAAAGCAAAGCGGAAGCAGTTTACCATGTTTTGAAAGATTTAGAAGGTACAATAAATGAACATCCTGCACGATTAATAAGTACTGATAAAGATAAAACGCAGTGGTATATAGATACTGATGCAGCATCTAAATTGAAATGACGTAAAAAAATAGTGGTCGCACTTTAAACTATTTTAAATAATAAATAAAAAAATATTCAAATATGTTACCAAAGATTAACCCTACCGAAACCAGCGCTTGGAAAGAATTATATAAACATCAATCTGAAATGAGTCAAGTTCAGATGAAAGATTTATTTAAAAAAGATCCGCAACGTTTTGATAAAATGTCAATTCAATTTGATAATATCCTTTTTGATTATTCAAAAAATATTATTAATGAAAAGACAATAGAACTACTATTTCAATTAGCAGATGAATCGCAAATAAAAGTAGCGAGAGAAGCTATGTTTAGTGGAGAAAAAATTAATTTAAGTGAAAACAGAGCTGTTTTACATACTGCTCTTCGAAATTTTTCTCAAAAATCGATTACTGTAGACGGCAAAGACATTATGCCAGAGGTTAGAGAAGCTCGTGAAAAAATGAAATCTTTCTGCAAGAAAGTTCACAGCGGAGAATGGAAAGGATATACTGGTAAAAAAATTAAAAACATAGTAAATATTGGAATTGGAGGCAGTGATCTTGGTCCCGTAATGGTTACCGAAGCATTGAAACCGTATTTGATTGAAGGAATACAAGCTTATTTTGTATCTAATGTTGATGGAACACAAGTTGTTGAAATATTAAAAAACTTAGATCCAGAGGAGACACTTTTTGCTATTGCATCTAAAACATTTACTACTCAGGAAACCATGACCAACGCTCTTACAGCGCGTGATTGGTTTTTAAAATCAGCACAGGATGAAAACTTCGTTGCTAAACATTTTATAGCACTTTCGACAAACGAAAAAGGAGTGAAGGATTTTGGTATCGACGTTGAAAATATGTTTGTTTTTTGGGATTGGGTAGGTGGACGTTATAGCATTTGGAGTAGTATCGGACTTTCCATTGCGCTTACAATTGGCTACGATAATTTTGAAAAGTTATTGAAAGGTGCTGAAGCTGCAGACAATCATTTTCAAAAAGAAGATTTTAAAACTAATGTTCCTGTAATCATGGCATTGATAGCGATTTGGTACACCAATTTTTTCGGCGCGGAAACAGAAGCTATTTTACCTTATGATCAATATATGCATCGTTTCCCAGCTTATTTCCAACAAGGAAATATGGAAAGTAACGGTAAGCACGTAGACAGTAATGGGAAAGTAGTAAATTACAGCACTGGACCAGTTGTTTGGGGTGAGCCAGGAACTAATGGTCAACATGCTTTTTATCAATTAGTGCATCAGGGAACACATTTAATTCCATGTGATTTTATAGCTCCTGCACTAAGTCATAATCCCGTGGGAGAACATCATCCTATTTTACTATCTAATTTTTTCGCACAAACGGAAGCACTTATGAATGGTAAATCAGCTGATGAAGTAGCAAATGAATTAAAAGATTCGAAGATGAGTAAAGCTGAAATTGACGAATTGATTCCTTTTAAAGTTTTTGCAGGAAATAAACCAACTAATTCGTTTTTAATTAAAGAAATTACACCGTTCTCTTTAGGCCAACTCATTGCACTTTACGAACATAAAATTTTCGTTCAAGGAATAATTTGGAATATACTAAGTTTTGATCAATGGGGTGTTGAGTTAGGTAAACAATTAGCTTCGACTGTACTTCCAGAACTTAAAAACAATGATGTAATAAAGTCGCACGATGCTTCTACAAACGGATTGATTAATGCTTATAAAAACTGGAGATAGCCTATCGAGTACACCAATTTTAAAATTTAATTATATTTCGATTACTTTTAATTAAAAAGGGATTTTAGACAACTACAATTGTAGTTGTCTAAAATCCCTTTCACTTTTATTCATTGTCTTAAATGGAAACAGTAAAATCATCTTTATTTATTACTGTTTTCCCATTTCTTTCAAGATTTTCTCTTTTCTATTATCTCTTTCAGGATCATAGGTTTTATACATCGTACTCATTTTTGCTAAATATTTTTCGGGATTTGGAGCTCCTCGATGACACATCACGCAATTAACAACCTGCACTTGAGCCGGTTTTGGATCTGGGAAATGTGGCTGAAAATAAATTTTGTTCAAGTCTTTAGTCATTTTGATCATTCCACGAGCAATCTCTTTTTCAATTTTATCATCGCTTGCAAAATCTAATTTTGTTGGATTGTCTTTTTGTGGTGCATGGCAGTAATTACATTTAACACTTAATGCACTAGTGTATCCATCCATTAAATAATCTAAACTGTCTTTTGAAATGTTTTGCGGAAGTACTTTGAGGTTTTTCCACTTAGTTTGCGGTTGATAACTTTCTTCCTCATTCGTTTTTAATTTAAACGCATAAAGTGTGGTAATTAAAACTAGAAATCCAACACTCATTAATACAGTTAGTAGTTTTCTTTTGCTTTTCACAATCCATTGATTTAGAGTTGTTATTATCCCGAATATACAAAAAATAATTGTTTGAAGAACTACTAGTTAAGTAATTAGAATAAAATAATGTCGTATTTTATTGTTTATACATCATAAATTCCGTATATTTATCTCATTATGAGATATCTAGAACTTAAAAAA